>JANQKH010000575.1 GCA_028281215.1 Phycisphaeraceae bacterium
CTTCGATGATCGGTTTCTTCTCCAGGTGCAGGCCGTAAAGCGTTTGCGATTTGTTGAACAGCGCCGTTTCGGGGCTGTTGAGGTATTTCGCATCGCGCGTCGGATCGTCAATGTCACCGCCGGGCAACACCCGTCCGCCGAATGCAATCGGCCGACCCAGCGCATCGCAGATCGGAAAGATCAACCGATGCCGCATGCGATCGTAATGCGATTTCGGATTTTGGATTTCGGATGTCGGATTTGACTCGCCGCCTTTTCGTTGATTGATTAACCCGGCAAGTTCGAAGCCGCGTGGTGACCAGCCTTTGTCATTGATGGTGAGGGCGAGTCCGTCCCAGCGATTTGGCGCATAACCAATCTGAAAAGCTTCGATCATCTCGGCATGGATGCCTCGCTCTTGAAGGTATTGTCTCGCGATTGTTCCGTGCTTCTCGTGTTGCAGCAGTGCACGAAAAAAACCAACCGCCCGACTGTTCGCCTCAGCGATCAGTTCGCGATCACTTGGCCCTTCAGCCTCCTGTCCTCTAGGCCCTGTCCCCTGATCCCGCGGCCATTCAATGTGTGCCCGCTCGGCCAAAAACTTCATCGCTTCGACGAAATCCATCTTGTGGTAGTTCATCATCCACGAATAGACATCGCCGCCCGCGCCGCAACTGAAACACTTGTAAATCTGCTTCGTCGGCGACACCGACATCGACGGGTTCTTGTCATCGTGAAATGGACACAGACCGGCAAACTCCCGCCCCTTCTGCTTGAGCAGAATCTGCTCACTGATCAGATCGACGATGTCAGTCGATTCCTGGATTCGGATTTTCAGATCGTCGTTGAATGGCATCCGTGCGCTGGTCCTCGAAAATGTGTTGCTCCCCTGACGCACGGGGTTGGGCGAGCCCCGTACTTTGATCGGTTAATCGACCGCTCATCCAATCTTACCCACGAGCGCATGAAAAAACCGCGACCGAGGCCGCGGTTGAATTCCTGTCAAAAAGTGCCGCAGGTCAACCCGCCGCATCAGCCGCCTTCTGCTGCCGTGTGTAGCCGTATTTCCGTTTCAGCGGCTTGACGACCAGACCCATCTTGATCGCCTTAGCTGACGCTTTGATCTTCACCGGCTTGCCATCGACGAGGGCGTTGACGGTCTGGATGTTCGGCTTGAACTTCCGCTTGGTCTTACCGGTCACCTTTGTACCGACGCCGCCGAGGTATTTGGCTTTACCGCGGGTGGTGTAGGTCCGTCCGGAAGACGTTTTTCGGCCGGTAAAATGGCAGACGCGGGGCATGGGTCACCTCGTCAAGTTCATGCAAGCGGGAAAAATCAGGCTCCCCACCGGAGCCGAGCCGAGTATCGTAGCAATTTCACGCCTGAAGGCAACCAACACATCGGCGATATCAGGCCGATTTCATGCAATCGACCTCCCCTCTGTCATTCCCGCCCATCGGCTAAAATCGTCGGCATCCATGGCAGCGAAAAAAGCTTCATATCGGCGGGGATTCGACGTTCTGCGTAGCGCAACGCGTGGTTTTGCGGAGGCGATGCACGAACTGTTCCCGCCGATGATCGAGGCCGACCTCGCCACAGCCCTCGACGAAGGCTGGACCCTCGGCTCGCAGAACGAATACTGCCATCGCTGCGGCAACTCCGCTGGTCCGGGTGAAGCGACGGACAAAGGGTGCTCGCACTGCGTGGGACAAGCGATGGCGTGGGACGGCATGGTTCGGCTGGGCCCATATGAAAAACCGTTGGAGCAGTGGATCATTGCGATGAAGTTTCGACGGGTCTGGCCGTGGGCGACATGGTTCGGCCGCGAGTTGGCGGGCGTGATCAGCGAAGTCGGCGATGCGGACAAAACGCTGGTCTGCCACGTGCCGATGCCAAGGCTGCGACGCTGGCGACGCGGTTACAACCAGGCGCGGCTGATCGCCGGCGCGATGGCGAAGTCGGCGCGGTTGCCGTTGATGCCGATCCTTCGCCGCAAGGGTTGGCAGCCGCCGCAGACCACCCTGCCCGCCTCGCAACGTGCGGCCAACCTGCGCAACTCGATCACCCTCGCCAACATCGACCTCACCGGCTGGCACGTCTGGCTGGTAGACGATGTGAAGACCACCGGTTCAACCCTCGCCGCGTGCGCGAGAATGCTGAAGAAAGCCGGAGCGACATCGGTGCACGGAGCCGTGGTGGCCGTGGCGGACCCGAAGCGAAGTTGAGCGATGGTGTTCGTTGTAGAATGAATTGCACGGAGAAATCATGCATCAAACAAGAATCGCATCCCTGTTTCCGGTCCTCTTCGCTGTTCTCATTAACATCGCATGCAACCCAATCGCGCATGCTGAAGACGATGCGAAAAAAGTCGCCGGCCGCACCCTTGAACAATGGGCCGCCGATCTGGACAGTGAGAATGAAATCGTCCGCCTGCGCGCCGCAAAGTCGCTTGGCCCGTTCGGTGATGCCGCCACCAAAACATTGATCAAGGCACTCGACGACCAAAGCGCCGGCGTTCAATACTGGGCAGCCTACCACTTGGGCCCGATCGGCGAAAAAGCCAAAACTGCGATCGACAAACTCAAAGCGATCAAGGCGAACAAGCAACACCCCGGCACCGCCATGGCCGCGGCGTACGCGCTGTGCCGCATCGAAGGCGTCAAGCCTCACATCGATTTGCTGATCGAACGCACCCACCACCCCGAACGCGGCATGGCATGCTCGGCGGCGGAATTCCTCGGCATGATCGGTCCTGATGCAAAGGCCGCCGTCCCTACCCTGGAGAAACACCAAAAGGGACACAAGGACTATCACGTCAAAGGCGCATGCCAGAACGCGCTGCGGAAGATTGTGCCGGGATGGGGCAAGCAATAAAAACCAAGACCCGGCTTTCGCCGAGTCTTGGCTCCCCCTCTCGACCACCCCATTCGGTGTGGTGCTTTCCCCCTGACCTTCCCCCGACTTTCTCCCTTCCGCCCTTAGCGGATTCGCAACACGCCGGGCATCGTGTAGTCGGCCGGCCGACCGTTCACGTAGGTCACGATGACGACGCGGAAGTCACGGTTGCGGAACAGCGCTAGGTTCGGACCGGCGATGGTGATGGTGTTGCCGCTGGCGCGGAAACTTCGCAGACCGAAGCGGGTGACGCCGAAGGACCCGGCTCGCCGGTTGACGTCTTCCAGCGCGACGAGCGTGCGTACGCCCGGACCACTGAACCGCATGGTGGAACTGGTCACTCGGAACGATCCGCCGACGCGAATGGTGGTCGGGCTGAGTCGCGAGTTACTCGAGTGATCGTTGTAAAGCAGGCCGCCGTAACTGATGCGGCCGACGGGATTGACGCGCGGTCGAGTCGGCGTGCGGGGCGTGACGGTCGGGCGATTCGGAATCGCACGCGGGGTCAACACCGGGTTGGACGCGCGGGTCGTCGGAAAACGATTCACCGTGGTCACTTTGATCACCGTCGGCTTGCCATGCACGAACAGGCGGTAGCTGGTGCGCTTGTTCGGCGTGCCAAACGTGCGGACGTAATACGTACCTTTGTTCACCGTCATGGTGATGCGCGGGTTGGCGGGCTTACCGAGTTTGAGGAATCGGCCGTTGCCGTCAAAGATCGCAACTGCGACATCCGGGCGGGCGACATTGAGTCGAATGTCCAGGTTCATCCGATCCCGCGTGGTGAAACGGTAGGTGTGATACAAGGACGGCGACCCGGCAACAGCGCTGCGCGTAAGCGTGATGCCGCGCGGGCTGTTCGAGGCGAGCAACCCCATGTAGGTCGCCCCACCAAAACCGGTCGGCTGGGCGTAGCCGGCACCGGCAAACACCAACAACGCCACGACGGCCGCCAACGCGCCAACCGAGGCCCGAGGGACCAAAGCGCGTCCGTTCTTTCGATGGTTCAGAAAACGTTTCATATTGCTACTCCCTTCTTCATTCCGGCGGCGGGCGAGCCGACGCGACTTCGCCGCTGCCGCCGGGCTGATCGTCATAACCGCCCCAATCGTTGCAGATGGAGTGCCATCACGACGTCATCGTGCCGTCACATGCCACATGGAACCGACGTAAGCAATTGATATATAACGCTTTGCCGCACATAAAATAAATTACGAATACGTATTATTTGAGTGCGGCAATAGAGAGGGAATCGGGGGAAATGACCCAGTGATGGGGTGCCATACCCCAATCCAAAGATCGAAGCCATGCGCGAAAACTTAGACAGGCCGCGGGGAAGGGTCAGGAGTTCTCACATAACGCACAGACGGATGGGGATATCGCTACTGCGAAAAGGAGCGCAGCTTGATCGCTGGGGCTACCCGATCAACCCCAAACCCAGTCTTGCCCATCCGATCGAAAACCGGCTACATCAATCCTGCGATTTAAACTTTTCGCTGAGGAACTTGTCGATGTCGGTGTTGCAATGCGGGCAGATCGCCGGCGGGGGGACGTAATCGTCGGGGGCTGTGCGGAGATTGACTTTGCTTCTGAGAAAATGCTCGCTGCACTTGGGACATTGCGTCATCAACAATCCGGTGTGCTTCTCACTGCAATGCGGGCAGTTGGGCATACCTATGGTTCGGTCTTCATGCTTGGCGATAATCTCCTGATCATAGGTCAGATTGCTGAACTCCTTGCCCATGACGACAAACTCTTTTTCACACTGGATGCAGTGAAAGTGCAGTTCATTGTTGTCCGAACCTTTCGGGCTTCCGGAAAAAAATGAAACCATCGTATAGATCAGCGCTACGGCAATGACGAGCACCAACGCGATGGCGATAGCCATATCCTTGGGCGCCATTCCCAGGCGATGTGTGGGTACTAAACCGGGTATTCGTTGCATGGGATCTTACTGAGAGCAGTTAAGGAGTATTCCATCCCGGCCATGTGCGGAATTTAGGTCGGATGCGAATCCAATCCTCGTTGCCGGGATCGTTCCAACCGAAGGAGGGGCCGCCGTTGACGTGTTTTGGGCGCGTCCGCAAACCGGCGCTTTTCCATTCCCAGTATTCAACGTGGCCGTCCATGAATCCCAGATTGTCACCCAGATTGTGATTGGCTGCCACGAGGTCGATGAACTTGCCGACCGTTCCGCCGAGCATGAATGAATTCAGGTTCACACCGCGATGGTCATCTTCTTCGAAGAAGACGATCTGGTTGGCGTCCTGCATACCTGACGTCCAGTGCTTTTTGACACCAAGGCCCGTGTTGACCTGTTCACCGTTGAGCATGCCGTTGATCGAATAGCTGTTGAAGTAATGGGGGTAAACGTGATCAGGACACTTGAATGCTTCAAGCGAACCGACATGCTGGAAGAAGCGCCCGCCGGCATGGTTTTCGATGGCGTTGGAGTTGTTGGCTTCACCGATCCAGTCATAGGCGCCGCCGGTGTTGGAACCCACGAGGCGGTTACTGTCAGCCTTGGAATAAGACTGGTACCCCTGAAGCAACGCACGAAGATTGGCCTGGCATTGAACCTTCCTGCCTTCAACGCTCGACTTGCCAAGTGCGGGCAAGAGCATGCTGATGATAATGCTGATGATGGCGACCACCACCAACAGTTCAATTAGGGTAAATGCACGTTTGCGAACAATGACACCGTTTTCCACATCTTTGGTCATGACGATCACTCCAAATGCCCGGTGCGTTCCGACCAGTCCGCGATCCCCCGATCAAAACTTGTGTCTCGGACATTAAATAATAACGCTCTGCAAGAATATCACAAGCAGAGGCGGGGCTGACTGGGGAAAAACCCGTACTTCGCGTTACAACCGGCCGGGTTGTCCGTGGTTTGCGGCTCTGAAACTCATCAATCGCCCATCATGGCAAGCCGAGCCTCCCGCGCCGCCCGGCGGCGGGCCGCCCAGCGGCGGACCAGTTCGTCAACCAGCACAGCCAGATAGATCACCGCGCCGATGATGGCGAATTCTAGGCGGGAATCGATGCCCAGAATATTAATGGCGTTGAGCAGCACGCGCATGACCGCCACACCGATCACTGCTCCGAGAATCGATCCCTCGCCGCCGCGCAAACTACATCCGCCCAGCACAGCGCCGGCGATGGCGTAAAGTTCGTAAAAACTGCCATGGATCGACGGGCCGATCGAGTTCAAATCCAGCGCGAAGAGGATGCCGCTCACACCCGCCGCCAGGGCGCACAGCACGTAGGTCAACGTGATCATGCGGTCGGTGTTAATACCACTGTACCGCGCCGCCTGTTCGTTGCGGCCGAGGGCGAGAATGTATCGGCCATAGATCGTCTGATTCACAAACACGCCCGCCGCCAACGCGCACACCAGCATGATCACGAACGGCATCGGCACAAGAATCAGCGGGATCGGCGTCATGCCTGCGAGCAACGCCGAGCCGCCACCGACAGTGATCATCACCGGGGTCCGAATGGCGGACCATTTCTTCTCGGCAATCGGCCTTGCCAACAGGATCAATCCCCAGATCAACGCGACGCCGCCCAATCCGACAAGCAGGTAACCGGGAATGCGTTGCGGCCGAGGTTGCCGCATCGATACGGTCAACACGCTCGACAAATCCACGTCGGCCGGCACCGCGTCCACCGCGACGATGGTGTACTGTCGGTCGCGCGTCGGCTTGGCGGATTTCACCGTCATCACTTGACCCGTCCCAGCGCCTGATCGCACCACCAGCGTGTCGCCGCGAACCAAGTCCGTATGATCGCTGGTGATCGTGATTTCGTTAATGTCTGCTTCAACGAATGTGACGCGGTGCCCCACGGTGATGAGCGGCCATGCGTCGTCTTCAAACACCACCGCCTGACCCGCCGAGGGATCTTTCTCAAAAGTGAGGCGCGTGACAGGCTCGGCCGACGGGTTCACGGGATCACGCTTCACCCACGTTTCGGTCACCGTTCCTGGGATGAACGCACTGCCGTCCCTCACGGAGAAGTAGACGACGTCGCCCTTGATGACGGAGCTCAGATCGCCGATCGCTTTGATCGTGGGATTGCCGTTGAACGTGCCGATGCCGTTTTCCTGCACCCAATGCTGCCCGGCGATGGACTGCTGTCCTAAAGGCAACCAGGCGAACACGTAGCGTGACGAGCCGACAACCGCCAGTACCAAGCCGACCATCATGCCGATGCGGTACGGCTTCAAGTTGGTCTCGCCGCCGCGCTTGGCGTTGCGCGATTTGATCCAGTACCAGCCAACGACCAACAGACCTGACATCAGGATCAAGAACGCCATCGAAAACGGCTTGCCGTTGGCCAGGTATTTCAAGCCTTGGTAGCCGGTGCCGAACCCTTGGGTTTGATCGACGGTGATTTCCCTTGAAATCCCACGATAAAAGAGCAAGCCGCACAGCGTGACGATGAACGGTTGCATGCCAAACTTGGTGATCGACAGGCCGTGGAACACACCGATACCGACCGAGATCAGCAACACCAGGCCGATCGCGACGGGCACGCTCATGGGCGTATCTCGCTTGTAAAACATGACATGCTTCGTGGACTCGATCAACGTCCACACTTCGGGCGGTGCGCGGCGCAAATCGTGCTCCACCACCACGCGCGTGGCGCCGGATTCAATCGCCACCGAATTGATTGGAAACACCGCAATGACATTTTCATTGCTGTCCGAGTCGACGGTCAGTTGAACGATGTCGTCCGTTTGAAGGGTGGGATGTTCACCTTCGATCAGGAACGTGTTGGTTCGGCGGTCCACCGATCGAATTGCATGCAAGCGCACGGCGGGGCTGGCGACGCCTTCCTTGGGAGCAGGTGTCACCGACAACAAGGCGGACGGACCAACCTGCCCTTTCGCATTGGCGACCTCGCCGCCGGGATTCACTTTTTCGACCTGATGAATCGTTCCGGCAAACAGATATTCCTGTCCCGGCGAAAAGCCGCCAGGGCCCGCGCTGACATGGATGCTGGTGTTCGACGCTGACGTGGAAAGCACTTCGTGGCTGTCCATTCGCTTGATGTCTTCGACGAGGAACATCGCCAGCAGACAACCAGTGAGGCCGACGATCGAACCAATGGACAGGTCGATGCCGGCGGTCATGATCACAAACGCGACACCAATGGCGAGGATGCCAAACAAGGCGATCCAGCGCAGGTTGTTTTGCAGGTTGTAAGGCTCGAGGAACGCCGGGTTCTTCAGCGCGGTGAACACGCAGACGAACAGGAGCAATCCCATGATGCCGTAGATTTTGTTCATGGTTTGAGTCGTATGCCTGAATACACGTTGCCAAAAGCACGGGGTTGGCTAGCCCCGTGCGTTCATGCTGCATCACGCAGCGGATCTTCCCGTCGCCAGTTGCATAACGGCTTCCTCGCTCAGTTCACTGCGTTGCAACTCACCGCTGATCGTACCTTCGTGCATGACCAGCGTGCGATCGCTCATGCCCAGGATTTCTTCCATCTCGCTCGACACATAGAGAATCGCGACACCCTGCTTGGCGAGCGATTCCATCAGTTGGTAAATCTCTTCCTTGGCGCCCACGTCGATGCCGCGCGTCGGCTCGTCCATCAACAACACGCTCGGCTGCATCGCCAGCCATTTGCCGATGACCACCTTTTGTTGATTCCCACCCGAAAGAAACTGCACCTGCTGCTCAGGCCCCGGCGTTTTGATGCTCATCTTGCCGATCATTTCATGCGTGACTTCGTATTCCTGTTTGCGATTGAGGAACCCGCCGGGCAGTTTGTTGCGCCGCAGGCCGGCGAGGCTCATGTTCTCTCGCACCGCCATTTCCAACACCAGCCCCTCCTGTTTGCGGTCCTCCGGCACCAGCGCGACGCCGGCGCGGATCGCGCTGAGCGGGTTCGACAGGTTCAGCGCCTTGCCGTTCACTTTGATCTCGCCGGCAACCGCCTTGTCGATGCAGAACAACGTGCGAAGCATCTCGGTGCGGCCGGCGCCGACCAACCCCGCCACACCGACAATCTCGCCGGCCCGCAAGGTGAAACTCAACTCATGATTCGGATGCGCCGGCGTGCGTAAGCCTTTCACTTCCAACACCGCCTCACCCGGCTGGTGCGGCTCGTGATGATAAAACTGTGAGACATCCCTCCCCACCATCAACCGCACCATCGCATCATGGTTGATCTCATCACGATCGAGTTGCCCGGCATTTTCACCATCGCGAAACACTTCAACGCGGTCCGCCAATTCTTTGACTTCACCAAGCCGATGGGAGATGTAGACGATAGACACGCCGCGCGACCGCAGATCCTTGACCACCTGAAAGAGCTGCTCGGTCTCCCGCTGCGACAGGCTCGATGTCGGCTCGTCCATGATTAACACACGGGCGTTGGTGCTCAATGCCTTGGCGATTTCGATCAGTTGCTGATACCCGATGGGCAGATCGCGCAGCAAGGTGTGGGGTGAGATGTTCAGCCCAACCTGTTCCAGTACATCGCGCGACCGGGCATAGATTTCCGCTTCATCAATGAGTCCGTACCGGCGCGGTTCGCGGCCGAGAAAAATGTTCGCGCCCACCGTCAGGTTGTCGCTGAGGTTCAACTCCTGGTGGATCAGCGACACGCCCAAATGAAGCGCGGTGTCGACGCTGTCGATCCGCACCGCCTGGCCGTCGATCAGAATGTCGCCGTGGTCCGGCATTTGCACGCCTGCGAGGATTTTCATCAGTGTGCTCTTACCGGCTCCGTTCTCGCCGATGAGCGCCAGCACCTCACCCTCATGCAGAATCAGGTCAATGTCCTGAAGCGCAATCACACCCGGAAAGGTCTTGGTGACCTGGCGTACTTCCAGCAAAGGCGGCGTGGCGGGCTCAGACATCGGCCGCGTATCGTACCGAATCACTCATTTACCGTGATGAGAAATCTGGTCAGTTTGTCGAAGAATCAAGTCGCCCAGCCGGGGCACAGTGCGACAATAGGAGAGGCCGACGCGCAATCCTCCAGCAAAGTCGCTCCTGCCGTCAGGCCCTGTTCACCAAAACCCATTAAACTTTCCGACCATGGCCAAGAAAACCACCCGACATCGTTCACGCAAAATGCCCGATTTCCGGCGCGCTCGCATCGAAGCATTGCAGCAGCGCATCCGTGAATGGAAAACCCAAGCGCTGCTGGTCACCAACGACCGAGACATTCGCTATCTCACCGGCTTCGTCGGCGAAGACAGTTGGACGCTCGTCCCCGCCAGGGGCAATGCGATCACCATCATCAGCGACAGCCGATTCGAGGAAGAGATTCCCCAAGTGGCGCCGGGCGTCAAGCGCGTCATTCGGCAAAGCACATCGTTGCAACAGGAGTTGAGCAAGCTCGTCAAGAAGCATCGCATGCGCAAAGTCGCGCTTCAGCAAAGCTACGTGACCTTGGCGCAGAAGAAAGCGATCGCCAAGGAAGTGGGCGCGAGCAAACTCAAACCGGTCGACGACGGTCTGCTCAAGCAGCGCGCAATCAAAGACAAGGAAGAAGTGAAACTGATTCGCAAAGCGGTGCGCATTCAGGAAGAGGCGTTCCAGCGCACCTGTCGATACATCAAGCCGGGCATGACAGAAGGGGAAATCGCAGGCTACCTTGAGATGCAGATGCGGGCGCTGGGCGCCGAAGGGCCGGGCTTCGATACGATCGTCGGCGCCGGCGCCAACGCAAGCAAGCCGCACTATACCCCCGGCCGCGCCAAAGCGAAGCAGGGGAACATCATTCTCATCGACTGGGGCGCCACGTATGAAGGTTATCGGTCGGACATGACGCGTGTGATCACGCTCGGCCGCTGGCCTCGCAAGATCAAGGAAATCTATCCGATCGTGCTCGACGCGCACCTGGCGGCAGCGGACAAGATCGCACCCGGCGTGCCGTTGTACGACATCTGGAAAGCCGCGCACGACGTCATCCGCAAAGCCGGTTACGCCAAGCGGTTTCGGCATGGGCTGGGCCACGGCATCGGCCTCAATATTCACGAAGCGCCCAACATGAGCCATAAGTCCAAGGGCGAACTGGAACCCGATCAGGTCGTAACCGTTGAGCCGGGTATCTACCTCCCGGGCGTCGGCGGGGTCCGCATCGAGGACGACATCCTCGTGACCGCCCGAGGCCACAAGGTTCTGTGCGATTTGCCCAAAGATATGGAATCGGCGATTATCTAGGCGTCATGATCGATCTGAAACAAATCAAAGCCCTCGTCAAATTGATGGTCGACAACAACCTTTCCGAGGTGGACCTCCAGGACGAGCAAGGCGAACGCGTCAAACTCAAGCGCGGCGGCGACGGCCAAGTCCAATACGCTCCAGCACCCGTGCCTATGGCCCCTGCCGCCCCGGCTGTCACCCAGGCGGCGCCTGCGCCGACCAGCGGCGATGTCCCACCTGCCCCGGACAAATCCTCCGACGACGGGCTCGTTCCCATCAAGAGCATCATGGTCGGCACGTTTTACTCCGCCTCAAGTCCCGATGCCGACCCATTCGTGCAAGTGGGCGACAAAGTCGGGCCTGACACGGTCGTCTGCATCGTCGAGGCGATGAAGGTCTTCAACGAAGTGAAGTCCGACGTGTCCGGCACGATCGAACGCATCTGCGTCGAGAACGGCGAAACGGTGGAACACGACCAGCCGTTGTTCATGGTGCGTCCGAATTAATCTTGCCATTGGTTATGAGGCACTGGGCATTTGCTATCGAATGACCGAGCCGTGATAGCCAACGTACCTCTTCTTCCATCATCAATCCCAATGCCTAAGAGCCAATAACCCATACACTCCCATGTTCTCACGAATCCTCATAGCCAATCGCGGAGAAGTCGCTGTTCGAATCATTCGGGCAGCGCGTGAAATGGGCATCGAGTCGGTGGCCGTGCACTCGACCGCCGATCGCGAATCCCGTCACGTTCAGTTGGCCGACCACGCCATCTGCATTGGTCCACCTGCGCCGGCCGAATCCTATTTGAAAATCGACCGGATCATCGCCGCCGCGGAGGTCGCCAACGTCGACGCGATCCATCCAGGCTACGGGTTCCTCGCGGAGAACGCGCACTTTGCCGAAGTGTGCCGCGATTGCAAAATCGAATTCATCGGCCCCAGCGTCAAAGCGATGCAAACCTTGGGCGACAAGGTCAAATGCAAGCAGTTGGCGATCGCAAAGAAAGTGCCCACCGCGCCAGGCAGCAAGGGCAAAATCGAGGACGAAGAAAAAGCTGTCGAAATCGCCCACGAGATCGGCTATCCAGTGATCATCAAAGCCGCGGCGGGTGGCGGCGGGCGCGGCATGCGTGTCGCGCACAACGACATCAGCCTGCGCACCGGGCTCAAACAGGCGATGCAGGAAGCCGAGGCCGGCTTTGGCGACGCTACCGTCTACGTCGAAAAGTTCATCGAGAAAGCACGTCACGTCGAAGTGCAGATCGTCGGCGACCAGCAGAGCAATGTCGTCCACCTCTTTGAACGCGACTGCACCATGCAACGCCGACACCAGAAGTTAGTCGAAGAAGCGCCGTGCCCGCTGCTCTCCGAGCAACAGCGCAACGACCTGTGCATGTCGGCAGTCAGGCTTTGCGAGGCCGCGGAATACTACTCTGCCGGCACCGTCGAGTTTCTCATGGACGCCGCCACTCATGAGTTTTATCTCATGGAAGTGAACACCCGCGTGCAAGTCGAACACCCGGTCACTGAAATGATCACCGGGATCGACGTGGTCAAAACGCAAATCCGTGTCGCCGCCGGCGAACCTCTCGGCTTCAATCAGGAAGACATTAAGCGGAATGGGCACGCCATTGAATGCCGAATCAACGCCGAGGATCCGGACAACAATTTCGCGCCCTCACCCGGCAAGTTGGCTCACTTCAATCCGCCCGGCGGGTTTGGCGTGCGCGTCGAATCCCACTGCTACAGCGGCTACTCCATCCCGCCGAATTACGACTCAATGATCGCCAAACTGATCGTGCATAGCGCAACCCGCGACGATGCACTGGACACCATGCGCGCCGCCCTCGCGGAGTTTCGCGTTGAACCAATCAAAACCACGATTCCCCTGCATCAGCGCTTGATGAAACACGGCAACTTCATCAAGAGCGACACCGACATCCATTTTGTGGAACGCTGGCTGGATCAGAAATGATCCACCCGACGACTTGATCGATCACTCACCCGACAACAGTTTGACCATGGGCATCAACTGTGCTTCCCATGTGTATTGCTCTTCGATGCGTTGACGAGCGGCCTCGGCAATCCTCGTGCGATAGGGCTTGTCGGTTAGCAGCTTTTCGAGTTGATTGACCCAGATTTCCGCAGCGTCGGCGACGAGAATGTGTTCGCCGGCGGTCGCCTTGATGCCTGCCGCGGCGCCTTTTGAGCAAACTACCGCCCGCTGGCAACTCATCGCTTCGAGTACCTTGTTCTGCACGCCTCGCGCGATGCGCAACGGTGCGATGACCGCCGACGCTTCGCGAATGTACGCTCGAACGTCGGGGACGGAGCCCGCCACCTCAATGCCGGACTTGAGCGCCAGTTGTTTGACTTTCTGCGTGGGGTTGCGGCCGACGATCGTGAACGTCGCATTCGGAATGCGTTGCCGCAGTTGCGGCATGACCTCATGTGCGAACCAGAACACCCCGTCGGTGTTGGGTTTGTAATCCAGCACGCCGACAAACACGATGTTGTGATTGTCCGGGTCGGCCTGCGGCGAGAAGTAGCCCATGTCGACGCCGTTACCCACCGCCATGACGTTAGCATGATCGCCGACGTTCTGTCGGTAGCAATCGACCTCGCGATCACTGACGACGGTGATGGCGTCAAAATGGTCGAGTTTGCCGGCTTCGATCTTGCGCAACCGCCTGGCTTCAGCACCGTAGACAAACCGCATCGGCGACCAAGTGCTCTTGGCATAGCTGGCCCACTTTTCGCTGTCGACATCGACCAGATCCAGCACGTGCCGAACGCCGGTTGGTCGACTTTCTCCGTTACGCGTTTTCTTCCCGGTGATCAGCCTGGCGTAATGCATCATGCCCGTACAAAATGTCAGCACGGCATCGAAGGGTTGCTGCTGGTGCCACAGGCGGATGGTGTCCGCCAGTCCGTAACGAAAGAAGGATGCGGGCGTGATGGCTTTGCCGGTCGCCAGCGCCGCCAGACCACGAACTTTCATTCCGATCCGCGTGACCGGTTGCAGTTCCACGCGCTTGGCGATGGTGGACAGCAACTGATGATGCTGCAGCCAGGCTGGTTCGTCCGTTGTACAGGCGATCGCCATGTCAAAGTGCTGGGACAGCAGTTTGAGCAGATGAAAACTGCGAATACGATCGCCGCGGTCCGGCGGATAGGGCAGCCGGTGCGTCAACATAAGCACACGCTTCTTGCGTGTCTCGGATTCAGAGGACTCCACCGATTCGGCCGCAGCGTCGTAGTTGAGCGAAACGTCCGACGGCCCGGCGTTGACTGTGTCAACGTTGCCCGCGCCTTCATCAGCGTCGATCGTTTCAGTGGGAATGTCAGTGACGGCGGCCATAACAGGTGTATCGGCTGAATTGAGATGTCGTTTCGGTGTCGATTGATACGCAGGCAGAGGCATACGGGATCGCGCAATCGGTGGATGGACGTGCAGCACCATGCGGTCACGGCAGAGAATCCAGACTTTCGTTGAAGATCCCTCAGGTCCGGCTTGCAAGAACCTTGAAATCAGAACGAAGCATTCAGGATGAAACGCTCAGGACGATGAACTCGCTGTTCGCGCTTACCGTTTGCCGCCGTAGCCGTAACCATAGCCGTAGCTGTACTTGTAGAGGTAACGGGAAACGTAGTGCTTCATGTGCGTGAGGATGACGCCGCTGACTTCGCAGTTGTTGGCGCGAAGCAGGCGCTTGGCACGCTCGACAGCCGTCGAAGGCGTCTTGTTCAACCGCACAACGAGCAACACCTGCTCAGCCAATGAACCGAGAATGCAGGAGTCGGTGACGGTGATCACAGGCGGCGAATCGATGAAGATGTGATCATAACGATCCTTCAACTGTTCGAGCACCTGAACCATGCGCGGGCTGGACAGCAATTCGGTGGAGTGAATCGTGTCGCGTCCGCCGGCAGGAATGAATTGCAGGTTGTCGTAGATCGTCGGATGCAGGGCATCGTCGATGCGATCGACCTCACCGCGAAGCAGTTGGAGCATACCGGGCGTGGTATCGCGGTCAAAGAGTTTATTGAACGAAGGCCGACGAAGGTCACCCTCGATCAACAGTGTTTTCTTGTTGCGCAGTTCGCTGAACACAATGCCCATGTTGGCGGTCGTGACGCTCTTGCCTTCTTCGGGTGTGGAACTGGTGAGCACGGTGACTTGCATGGACTTGTTGCGGGCACGGGCGAGCAACTGCGTGCGAATGGCGCGGTACTGTTCGGTCACGGCCGAGCCGCGATCGTGATGAACGACGACTTCCGATGAGTAGCCGTTGAGTTTTGAAGGTCGGTTGACGGGCAACGACGTGTCGGCATCAAAGTCGAGGTCGAAACGGTTTTCCATTTCCTCCGCGGCCGCGAGATCGGCGGCAGCAGCAACGGGTGCCTGGGCGGCGGTTTCGGAAGCGGCTTGCTTGGCGGCCTGGCCGGCTTGACGCTGATCCAGTGACTCGGAAGCGATCGCCTGGGCCTCAACGGCATCAAGCGGCAATCCACCGGCGGCTTCCTCCTTCGGAACGAACGCGGACTGAGGCGGCAATTCCGAATTCGGGGCCGCGTCAGAGCCTGGCGCAGCATCATCCTGCTTGCCCTGCTCCCGCTTCGCTCGATTCATGGCTTCAAATACGTCGCCCATCGTCAGGCTCCTGCTCCCCTAGCATGCTCTCTGTGAACATATCGTCCAATGAGCCGTCGAAGTTCGGCAGCATTTGAGAAATTGACCGGCGAATGATCGCTGAATCAATCAAATGCGTGCTGCACGAGTAGCCCACCAACAATGCGTTGTCACAGACCAGATTCACGACGCGGGGCACGCCCTGTGAATATTCAAAAATGGCCTGCAACGCTTCCCTTGAAAAATCCACGTTCGGACGGCCTTTGCTCGCCCGCACCAAACGGTAGGCGATATACCGCGTGGTGTCGTCAAACGTCATCGGTTGAAGGTGCATGTACATCACAATGCGCTGGATCAACGGCTTCAAACGCGGATGCTTCAGCGTCGCACGAAGCTCCGGCTGCCCCAGAATCAACAACTGCACCAGCTTATCGGTCTCACTTTCCAGGTTGGTCAGCAACCGAAGCTCTTCAAATTCATCAATCGACAAGCACTGGCCCTCGTCGATCACCACCACAACGGTCCGCCCAATCGCGTGCTGCGATTCGACGAATTTCTTGATCAGTGAAAGCAGCGTCGCCTTGTCCGGATCGGGCGGCATCTCGATCTGAAACTCGGTCGCGATCAGTTTCAACAGTTGCTGGCTGGACACGCGGGTGTTGTTCACCAGCGCCACGCGGGCGTCCGACCCCAGACGGCGAATCAGGGTGCGCGTGAGGGTCGTCTTGCCGGAGCCGATCTCTCCGGTGATCAGGGCAAAACCGCGACGGTTACGCACCGTGTATTCGAGCTTCGCCAATGCCTCGCGATGCTGCTCGGTCTCGAAAAAAAATCGCGAGTTGGGCGTGTTGTTGAAAGGCCCGATCGCAAGGTTGTAGTAATTCTCATACATCCGAAATCGTGCCTCTGCGATTCAGAAGTCTTTCTTGTGTCTGGCTTGTGCCTGTGATATCCAACCCAATCAACTCATACGTTGTCAGACCGCCGGTCAAGTCCCGGACAACTGTCGTTTGAAGAATCCGACCGGGTCTTCCATCAAAGCTTTGTGTTTGTGCGGTGCTTCCAGGCTCAGGTAGGTGAAGATGAAACAGGCGATCAGCACCAGGGCCAATGCGGCCGTGCATGCCGGGTACACACCCCACCCGAGAATCTTTCGACGCATCGCCAAGCCCGGACTGACAATTTCATTGACCGCGCCGAGCACCGGAATCTTGATGTCATCAATCGCTTGTTCGACACTGCGGTACGAACTGTCAAGCAGTTCGGCGACAACGACAAATAGAGCGCCGGTCAGGAAGCCGAAGAAGACGGCGTAACCGAGAATCTTGATCAATGTCGGTGAACTGGGCCGCACCGGGGCTTTGGCGTGTTGGATCACGTTCAACCGCATGCCGCGCTCACTGACCGCCATGGTCAGCGCGACCTGGGTGCGGCGGAGGTTGTCGTCCCAGAACGCCAATTGGCCGACGGCTTCGCGCGTTTCCCGCTCGATCTTGAGGTACTGGTTTCGCACCTCAAAGAAGCGACGGTTGAACACCTCGTACTTCTGAACCTCTTCTTCAAGTCGTTCAAACTCGGCGACCTTGGCGTTGTAGACCGCAGCGCCTTCCTGGATTTGCTTCTGCGCTTCGATCTTTTCAAGGTTGGGCACTTCTTCGATTTCGTAATCCTTGGCGCCCACGAATCCTTCAATTTCCTTCTTCACCTTTTCGATGCGCCGGCGAAGGTCTTTCACCGCGGGATGCTCTTCCGTGCGGCGAAGTTCGTACAGGTTGTATTCCAGCGCCTTCTTGAGATTCAGAAGCGCTTCTTTCTTTTCGGCCAGTTCCGGATTGTCGACCTGCTTGCGCCGTTCCTGGAATTCCGGTTGTTCTTTCTCCCACGCAATCAGACTTGCGACCTTGCGCTGAAGTTCGTCCGCCTCGGTTTTGACGGCGTCACGATCGCGTTTCAGTTGCGTCAGCTTTTCGTGGATGAGCGCAGGGTCTTCCGGGTTGATGCCGTCGTGCGTCACCATGAAGCGCAGCTTTTGCGTCTCCAACTCACTGAGTTTGCGGCGATATCGCGTCGCCTCAGCGAGGAAGAATTTCTTCTGATCGATCAACGCTTCGTCCAAATCCGCCCGCACCTTCTTCAAGTACGTTTCGATCAGTTTGTTGACGACCTTCTCGCAGATCTCGGGATCTTCACCGGTGTAGGAAACCGAGACCTGATCAATCGCGTTGTTACCAACTTCCGTACGAACGGAGATACCGGAGACCAGTTTCCTGACCAGATTGTTCTTGCGCATGCGGCCGTCGGCGGTCAGGGTATTGTCATCCATCACCGGCAAATCTTTGCCCAGTTCATCCACGTCGGCGATCAATTGGGTGATCGCTTCAGGGCTGGTGAAGTCGTATTGCATCAGCGACCGGATGACGCGGTATTCCTTCATGACCATGTCGTCTTTGGTCGCGCTGAGGGTGGTATCGCTCTTTCGCCGGAACTTGGCTTCGGCGCGGTAGGTCCGAGGCGCGTATTGGCTGGCGAAGATGATGATCGTCGCCACGATGATCGCCGGGAAGAAAAACTTCTTCTTGTGGCGAACGAGAATGCCGAGCCATTCATTGAGATTCGTTGGTTTGCGCCATGCCATGGGGATGCCTCGTTTCTGGTTCCTTCAACCAACCGGACGGCGTGTGACTCGGTCCGGCTGATGGTTCACTTTGCGGCCTGATCCAACTTCAAACGCGGGCACCATTGCCCGGATGGTCGATGTATCGGTGATCACTAGAAATTGTTGTTGTTATTGTTGTTGTTGACCGCGTTTTCAAACTGGTTGGGCACGCGGTAAGGCGTCGTCGCCAGATTCAACGCCGGCTGCACTGGTGACAACAGATTCTGGACAAACCGGCCAATCGCGGCGAACGGGTTGATCGGCACCCAGACGATGTCGCCCTCTTCCAACACAGCGTTGTAGCGCAGATCACCCGTCTCATACATTTCACGCAGGTCGACACTCATACGACGGATCAACTCACGGCGTTCGTTGGGACGCAGCACTACCGCTTTTTCAGGCCAGGCGGTCGGGGGGATGCCGGCCGACAGCACGGCATGCAACAGCGTGTCGCGCCCGGTGAATCGGCGGGGACCAGCCCCCATTTCACCCGCGAAGTAGAAAAACTTGCTGTTGAAGCCGGTGATGTTCACCTGGACGGTCACGTCCTGGTAATACTTGAGAATGCGTTCTTCGATTTCAGCGCCGAGTTGCGTGGGGGTTTTACCGGCCGCAAAAATATCACCGATCAAGTGCAACGTGATGTAACCGTCGGGTCGCAACTGAAGGTTCTGGTTGTGAATTTCCGGTGCGCTGGGGGCGATGATCTGGACCGTGTCCGGCGGTTCGATGACGTACGGCTTGCCTGCGACGATCGGCCGTGGCTCCGGCAGGAAATCCTCGTAGTCGGTGTATTTGGGCGGGCCGCAACCCACCACACTGAATGCCGCCAGCAAGAGGACGGTTGCGAGAAGGTTTCGTCGAATCATTACCGAAATGTCGAACATGGCGTCTCTCCGAAAGAGCTTATAGGACCCGTTGGGTCAGTTTTTCGATCTCCGAGCGACATGACGACGGACGGAGTTCTTTGATCTACGGTCATCATTCCATTCGACCAACCAAGCCGCGCCCTAAAGCGGGCAAGCCCCGGATGCAGCCAAACGATTGGGTTTTTCCAGCACGCGCCACGCCGCCGCATACGATCCTCAACGGGGCAAGACGTTATCGGGCACCGGTATCGCGAAACTTGGCAAACGTGGCGAACAACAGTTTCAATTCAAGTCCCAGCGACATTTTTTCAATGTATTCCAAATCCATTTCAAGTTTGCGTTTGACCGAATCGCTGTCCACGTCGTACCCGTTGTAAATCTGCGCCATACCGGTCAGGCCGGGCTTGACGGCCAATCGTCGTTCAAAGTCCGGCACCTGTCGGCTCAGTTCTTCGAACAGTTCCGGCCGTTCCGGTCGCGGGCCCACTAAGCTCATTTCGCCGCGCAGAATGTTGAACAACTGCGGAATTTCATCAATATGGCTCATGCGCATCCAACGGCACCAAGGGATCACGCGCGGATCGTCCGCCCCGGCGCGAACGGCGCGGCCGCCTTTTTCCGAATCCATGTACATCGTGCGGAACTTGTAAATGGTAAACAGTCGCCCATTGAGCCCAACCCGGACCTGACGGTAGAGGATTGGCCCATCCGGGTCATTGATCTTCACAATCAACGCGCAAATCAACATGATCGGAGCAAAGAGAATGGTCGCCACGACACCGCCCACGAGATCCATCAGCTCCTTGAAAACCGGAAACTGTCGATTCGCCAATCCCAACACAACAGCGGTTCCCCCGCCGCCGACAATTGCGAATGTAATCGGTTCTGGCATGAGTCCAACCCCTCTACGTCCGGCATGGCCGCCGCGCGACCAGACCTCTGTCCACCCCATCGACCCAATTACGTGGAGCCTTCAAGCCCCATTCGGGAATTCGGGTCGAACCGCACTGTCCCACCACGTGGCGACTGAAAATACGATGCACGCCTCCACGTTGAGTCGGTGGGGCAACCGGTTCAACCGTCCCTCATGGACGCATTCGACCGGCCCCGACTCATGGTGATGTGTGACTTCCTGTCCACCCTACCTGCGTTCCTTCTACAAACAGTAACCTACAACAATGAAAGAACTTGTCAACCCTTTTGTCATAGGTGACCGCCCCATGAAATCATGAAACCAGTACACCCGACCTTGGTACGAAAACCCGCCGCCGATGGTTCACTGGCGGCAGGCGATCAGGCCGGTGAAAGCGGAAACGCGAATCCCTAAGATGCCCGCATGACCTTGTCGTTTGAGATTCATCAATCAAGCCGCGAATGTCAGGCGCGGTGCGGGACCGTCTCGACACCGCACGGGTCATTCGATACCCCAGCGTTCATGCCGGTGGGCACGCAGGCTTCGGTCAAAGGTCTGTTGCCCGAATGGGTGGAGCGGACAGGCGCGCAAATCATTCTGGGCAATACATTTCACTTGCTGCTGCGGCCGGGCTCGGAACTGGTGGCTCAAATGAGTGGGCTCCACACATGGATGCGCTGGCAGCGGCCGATTTTGACCGATTCCGGTGGGTTTCAGGTGTTCAGCCTCGGCGATCTCAACCAAATCAACGACCAAGGCGTGATTTTCAAGAGCCCGTTG
>JANQKH010000582.1 GCA_028281215.1 Phycisphaeraceae bacterium
GAGTTTCTTGCCCTTCTCGATGTAGGGCAAAAGAATCTTCCACACGGGGCAGTCGGTCAGATCGATGTCGTGATCGAGGAATTGCCCCCACTGCCAAACCCAGTCGCTGAGACCGCGGTTGTTGAAAACATTGCCGACCTGCGGCGAGGCAGCGTTGCTGACGGCGCGGGTGCTCGGCAGCGTCGACGGATCACCGCCGCGCGGCACGCTGATGCCATCCTGATACGCGCTGGCGGCGTCGCGCCGCAATTGGGTGTCGGCTTGGCCGATTGTGCCGTCCAATGGGTTGTTGCCTGAACCGTCAATGGTGCGCACTTCCATCAGCGCGGCGGGAAGGTCGCTGACCATCGCGCCAAACAGCAACATCAACACCATGACGGCTGAGATGAGATTCTTAATCATCACTTGCCCCAATAAAGGATGTATCTTTCGTCGACAGAAGGCGGGTTTACACCTTCGCGCAGGTTTATCCTACATCGCGAACGTGCGAATACCACTAGTATACAACCGTCGGTCGCACAAATTTGTGAACCATCAAACGCGCAGGGATATGACAGAAAATTGCGATCCTTGTTTTCTGACTTACAAAGAGATTATGGATGGCTCGTCGCGCGGACATGGCGAATGTCGGAATCGACCGGTTTGGATTTGAGCGTGAGGCAGGCGACTTCCGCCGGACAGTTCACTCGCAGGGGAAAGAACGTACCTACGCCGCTGTTGACGTAAAGGTAACTATGCCCGCGTTGGAACAACCCGCGCGGATAGCGATGCGCCAGACTGGCAATACCAATCGAACCCTTCTTACCCTTTTTGTTGCTGAGCACGACCTGTCCGCCGTGTGTGTGGCCGGCGAGTGTCAAGTCAATGCGGCGTTTGGCGGCGGCATCAAACGCGCTGGGATGATGCGACAGTAACACGCGCAGATCACACGCATCCCGCCGCGGCGCCTGCTTCAACGCCGCGCGAAGGAATGGACGAATGTCCGCCTTCTTGTGCGGGTAATCAATGCCGCTGATCACCACTTTGCAACCGTGCAACTCAAACGGTTCGGATTCATTCATCAACATGCGCAAGCCGGCGTCCTGAAAAGCCCGAATCAGGCGAGGCCCGTCGTCGAGGTAATCGTGATTCCCCGGCACGAAAAACACACCCAACGGCGCGCTCAGTTGTGACATAGCATCAACCACGTCATCCAACACATTCAGTGACAGGTCCACAAAATCACCGGTGACAGCAATCATGTCGCCTTCAAATGCATTCGTGATTTCCACAATGCCGGCAAGCCGATCAGGTGTCACCACCGAACCGATGTGCAGATCGGTCAGGTGCGTGATGCGCAAACCGTCGAGCGCATCGGGCAGATCAGGCAAAGCGATTTCACGCTCGATGCGTTGGATGTGCTGAACGGACTTGCTGTGTTTAAGCCGACCACCGCTGAGCAACAACGGTACGTGCGTCATGGTGGCGTGCCGCACTTTCGCCTTGGCTCGCCGGATCGATTGTCGGAATTTCCCAGTCGACATAAGTCATCATGGTAGGGACCGTCGACCTGCAAGTTGGGAAACAGCCCCGTGAAAAAAGTCGCCGCTTCAGGCCGACAAGGCGTGCCGGCGTTTTCCTATATTAACATTGACCAAATTTACCTGGCATAACACGGGACTTTTACGAACTTGATGCCTATGATGTGAGTATCAATGGTGGAAAACTTAAGTTTCTGCGAGGGAAATGTCTATGGCTTCCAAGAGCGATACGTCCAAAAAGAAAGTGCCCGAAGCGACCGATGTCGACGGCCGCGAACTCCACAAAGGCGATGTCGTCGCCACCATCACCGGCAACCTCACCGCGAAAATCTGTGACATCGCCGAAGACTTTGGCACGCTGTTCGTCTGCCTCCGTGCCGTGCAACATCCATTCAGCAAAGGCGTCTGGCACGCGGCCGATCAGGTGCAACTGATCAAACCCGCCAAACCCGTGGCCGAGTGATACCCAACGACAGCACCAACGTCACAAGCAGTTCAAAATTGAAGCATTGAAAACAGCCGTGAATCACTCGCGGCTGTTCTGTCATTGGGCCGCGAGCATCAAGTCGGCGCCACACGTTCGAGCAGGCCGTCCAGCAATGCATCGTGGCTCGCATTCAACACGCTTAGCCGACCGGCAATCGCCAATGATGCCAGACCATGCAAAGCGATCCAGAATCGTCCCGCAGCCGCAAGCGCTTCACGATCAATCTGCCCTTTCGTCATCCCCCGCGCCGCCATTTGCTCACGAACACGATCGACCAACGGTTGAAACCCGCGATGCAGGATTTGCTCGTCCGTGTCGCTCGAAGCGGCGTCCGTGGCGAACATCAGTTTGTAAAGCGCCGGATTGTCCATGGCGAACTGAAGGTAATACCGTGCGCCGCCCCGCCAACCTTGTTCCGTGCCGAGTGTGCTGGCTTCCTGGCACCCTCCCGCGAGCAGTTCAAAACCGCGCTGGGTCATCGCCTGCCGTAGTTCATCCCGGCTTTCGAAATACGTGTACAGCGTCATCGTGCCGACATTCAGCCGCTCAGCGATGTTGCGGATGGTCACCGCCTTGAGCCCCTTGCGTTGCAGGAGACGGATCGCCACGTCCACAATCAGGTCACGCCGTTCCGTGGCATCCGCCTTGGGCCAGCGTATGCGGGGTCGGGTTGTTAATTTGATCGCAGCCACTGTCCCATATTGTAGTTCGTTGCTATAGTGTCGTACAATGTACGGCCGTTGGCGCAAGACCGGTTTTCACCCTGGTTGCGAGTGTGTATGTGATGAGTGCGCAAAACAGAAAACGTATGCTATGGCTCGCCGCCCTGTCAGCGCCGATGGCGTGCATGATCGCCCTGTCGTTCCTGGTCTTCGGACCCATGATGGCATCGGCGCAGCAGCCCAATGAGAAAAAGGCGCGCGACGACAAACCCAAAACGAATACCAAATCTGACGCGAAACCGGGCGCCAAACCCACGGGGCCCCCGCCGGCACTGGTGCGCGTGGCGGTTTCCGATCAACAGGCGTTGCAGAGCCGGCGTGATCTGATCGGCCGGCTGCGAGAAATCCGCCGCACGATTGTCGGCTCCGGCCAACAGGGGCGTGTGATTGTCTGTGACGTAGAGGAAGGCGACACCGTGGCTGCCGGCCAAACCGTGCTTGCCCGAATCGATGAGACATTCGTTCAGATTTCACTGAGCGCGGCGAACGCCGAGCACGACAAGGCCGTCGCCGAACACAAACGAACACAAAGCGAAGTGGAAAAAGCCCGCGCGCAGCTTGACGAAGCCAAGGCTGTGCACGAACGCCTTCAGCGCGACGCAACCTATTTGAAAGGCTTGTTGCAGAACAACTCGGCCAAGCAGAAGGAATACGACGATGCGGTGTCGTTGGTCAAGGCCGCCGCCGCGCGCATCGAAGCCG
>JANQKH010000608.1 GCA_028281215.1 Phycisphaeraceae bacterium
GCCCTACGGGATCTGGAAAAACCACCACCCTGTACACCGCACTTGACGAACTCAACCGGCCCGACAAAAAGATCATCACTGCTGAAGACCCGGTTGAATACAACTTCAAAGGCATCAACCAATGCCAGGTGCGCGACGACATCGGGCTGACCTTCTCGAACATTCTCCGCGCCATGCTGCGTCAGGCGCCGAACATTGTGCTCGTCGGCGAAATTCGTGACCTTGAAGTGGCGGACGTCGCGATTCAGGCGGCGCTGACCGGTCACCTGGTGTTCTCCACGCTGCACACCAACGACGCGCCTTCCGCGTTGACACGTCTGATCGACATGGGCGTCAAGCCGTTCCTCGTTGCCAGTTCGATTCAGGCGGTCCTCGCCCAGCGACTCGTGCGTATTCTCTGCGACAACTGCAAGGAACCGGTCGAAGCGCCGGACACGCGCCTGATGAAACTGTGCGGCCTGACGCCGGCGGACATCCAGGACAAGACGATTTACGAGGCCGCCGGCTGCGGTCAGTGCAACGGCACAGGCTACCGCGGCCGACGCGGCATTTATGAACTGATGCTGATGAACAGCGAACTGCGCGATTTGGCGTTCAAGCGCGAGCCGGTCAACAAGATTCGCAACGCCGCCAAGGCCGGCGGCATGCGTAACCTGCTCGGCGACGGCCGACTGAAAATCCTTGACGGACAGACCACGCTGGAAGAAATCGCGCGTATCGCGCAGGTCGAAGGCGTGGTCGACATCGGCGATGACGACGACGAGTAAGGCCGACACGTTTTCGCCGCAACCATGCCGGGTGATTGAAGTGCGAGCTGCATCGCCGCACCAAACCACCAACCAAAGACACTTGGAGTGACGCATGTCCATTCAAATCGACCGACTCCTTGACACCGTCATCAAGCAAGGCGGCAGCGACCTTCACCTGGCGGTAGGCAAGCCGCCAACCATTCGCATGCGAGGCCGACTCGTTTCGCTCAAGACCAAAGTCCTCGACCCGTCCGACACGATCGCCCTGATGAAACAGATCGCGCCGGAGCGATCGCAAAACGAAATCCAGGAAGAAGGCGGCTCTGACTTCGGCTTCGCCTACGGCGACCGTGCCCGTTTCCGTGTCGCCATCTTCAAGCAAAAGGGCAACGTCTCGCTCGTGTTGCGTCAGATTCCAAGCACGTTGCTCACGATGAAACAGATCGGGTTGCCGAAAATCGTCAGTGAACTGTGCCACCGACCGCGCGGCTTGTTCCTCGTCACCGGGCCAACCGGCTCCGGCAAAACAACCACGCTGGCGACGATGATCGACTATGTCAACCAGAACATCGATCACCACATTATCACCGTGGAAGACCCGATCGAATACTTCTTCGAGCATGGCAGATCGATTATCTGCCAGCGCGAAGTGGGCAACGATGTGCCCAACTTTGCTGAAGCGCTCCGCCGCGCGCTGCGTCAGGATCCGGACGTGATCATGGTCGGCGAAATGCGTGACCTTGAAACGATCGAAGCCGCCATCCGCGCCGCGGAAACCGGCCACCTCGTGTTTGGTACGCTGCACACCAACTCCGCGTCCGGCACGATCAACCGTATCATCGACGCGTTCCCGGTGAACCAGCAGGCACAGATTCGTGTGCAGTTGGCGACGTCACTTCTCGCCGTGCTGTCCCAACAACTCATGCCGCGTATCGACAAACCGGGCATGGTCGCCGCGTTTGAGTTCCTCGTCGTCACCAGCGCGATTTCCAATCTGATCCGCGAAGCGAAAACGTTCCGTATCGACTCCGCCATTCAGACCGGCCAAAAGTTTGGCATGCAGTTGCTTGACGATCACCTGTGGCAGCTTTACACCGACGGCATCATTGCGGCGGAAGAACTAATCGATAAGTCGAAAGACCCCAACGACGCGGCCGACAAAATCAAACGTGCCGGCGGACAATTCGAACGCTCCGAACTCGACGAACTCGCCGCGAGTTAAGAACTCCCAATCCACCGGAACACTCACCCATGCCGCTTAAGCGGCACCGGTCTGTCAGCGCGCCGGCCTATCGCACACTTCAATTCACCAGCGAAATCAGCAAGAAGAACAACCCCACCACCTCCAAGAGAATCAGCCAGGAAAGCAACATCCAAGGCACATTCGCCGAGAATACGTGCCGCTGCCCTTGCTTGTCCTGTCGGAGAAACCAGATCGACGTAGGGAAAGTCTATACAGCGAGCTACACTAAGGCTTTGATTCGTACATCAAGTCAATCGTTCTTTATCGTGCTCACGGAGCCATCCGCCATGCTTTCCCGCCATGCACTCGTATTTGCCGTCGTATCCACGCTCATCGTCACCGCGTTGGCGGACCATTTACGCGCCAGCGAAAACCCGGGCGAACTGTCTCCCGCGTTGCTGAAGGAACTTCGCGATTCGTACAAGCCGGACAACCAGACCCGCCTGCTGCACAACGCGGTAACGAACAACGAGATTAAAGATCTCGCGCTCAACCGCGGCATCCTGCGCGGGCACAACACACACTTCAGCCACAAGATCGAATTCAAAGCCAATACCGATCAATGCTCGAGCGGCCGCTGCTGGATCTTTGCTGGCCTGAATACCATGCGGCCGCAGGTGATTCGCGAACGGCAACTGGCGGACTTTGAGTTCTCGTCCGCCTACCTTCAATTCTGGGACAAGATGGAGAAGGCGAATCTCTACCTCGAACAGATGATCGCCTTGCGCGACGCTGATTACCTCAGCCGTGAATGGCAACTGGTCAACAAGTGGTCGCTCAGTGACGGCGGATGGTGGAATTACGTCGTCGGATTGATCGACAAGTACGGCGTCGTACCCAGCGATGTCATGCCCGAAACGCACAGCAGTTCCAACACGCGCACGATGAACCGCATCCTGGAGCGCAAGCTCCGCGCCGACGCCGCGCGCCTGCACAAACTTCACAAGCAAGGCGGCAGCGTCGATGACCTGCGCAAACTCAAGCAACAGGCGATGAAAGAGGTGTATCGCTTCCTCGCCATCAATCTCGGCGAACCGCCCACCGAATTTGAATGGCGATACGAAATCAAGAAAGACGCCACACAGACAGGCAAAGAACCGCTGTCGGAATTTGTGCCCACCACCGACGCCGACTTCTCCTCCACGCGCACTCAACTGTCGCCGCTCGTTCAATACACTCCCAAAAGCTTCTACAAAAAGTTCGTCGGCGTCGACCTGCGCGACTTTGTCTGCATCTATCACGATCCCAATAATGCCGCCTACAAGCACTACCAGTTCAAAGACGCCCGCAACATGGTGGGCATTGATGACATGCACTTCGTCAACGCGCCAATCGACGTGCTCAAGCAAGCCGCGATGAAATCCATCCTCGCCAACCAGCCGCTCTGGTTCGCGGCCGACGTCGGTAAAGACCAATCCACGAAGCACGGCATCATGGCGAATCGACTTTACGAGTATGACACGCTGTTCGGCCAGAACCACAAGATGACCAAGGCCGAGCGTGTTCGTTACGGTCTCGGCGGCTCCAACCACGCGATGGTCTTCATGGGCGTCGACATCCGCAACGGCAAACCCGTCAAATGGCTCGTCGAAAACAGTTGGGGCGACGACAAAGGCGACCAAGGCAAATGGACCCTCTACGACGACTGGTTCGACGAACACGTCTACACGCTCATCGTGGATAAGCGATTCCTGTCGAAGAAGGTGATGAAGGTGTTTGAAGAAAAGGCAAAGGTGTTGCCGCCTTGGTATCCGGGCGCGGCGGGAATTGATGCCAATGACTGATAATCACTGCATCGTTACGCGGCTGTACTACTTCGAAGAAGATGAAGCGGTGGACGTGGATGATCCACCGCTATCAGAGGTTCTTACGGCACTTCGAACGCTGGACGGCATGGAGTTCGACACCTTCATGATCATGCTAATCAACGGTGACAGCATGAGTGTCGGGGGTGGGAAAAATGACCGTTACAAATGTCATGCGAGAACCAAAGGTAGCTTCTTCGATCTGGTGAATCCCACATGTCCAATGGACGAGGACGATACCGAATCCATCATGATGGATCAGGAATTAACTGGGTATCCCAAATGCCTGATTGTGTCATTCGACATGATCATAAACGCCGTCCACTGTTTCGCAACCAGTGGACAGTTGAATCCAAATCTGAAATGGGATGATACCTTCAAATATGAGCCGATGATTTAGCGAGTAGGTTAGGTAGAGCGAAGCGAAACCCGACACGAATAGCAGCCTCAATCTCAACGTTTCCAACAGCGGCGGGTTTCACTTTGTTCTACCCGCCCTACAGCCCTACACGCGCGAGAGCGTCAAGCAGAACATCGCGCCTTGGTTATCCATAACCATCGCAAAGCCAAGTGCTCCATCCGGTTGCATGAGCACTTCGCCTCCTGCGTTGGTGGCGGCTTCAAGTGTGCGGTCGATGTCGTCCGTCGCGAAGGTGATGGCCCAGTAGTTCTTCGGACCCTTTGTACTTTCGTCGAGTTCCAACGCGGACGCGATGGTGTTGTCGGTCGAGTCGTGAATGAGTTTCCGATAGGGAACGACCGGATCAGTGTTGATCTTCCAACCAAAGAGATTGGTGTAAAACGATTCGACCTCATTGAAATCGGAGACGTGCAATTCATTACAGCACATGCGCCCGTGCTTGGCTTCGCTATCGAGGCCGTGGAGTTCGGGGCCTTGGTAGAGCGTAAAGCCGGCACCCGCGGGGTCGCGAATCAGCGCGATTCGGCTGTCGACATCGAGTTGCGTCGGCTCGACTTCACACTTCGCGCCGAGTTCGACGGCCCGTTTGCAGCAGTCGTCAAGCGATTCGACACGGACATAGGACATCCAAAAGGAAGGCATTTTGATGTTCTGAAAGGGCACGGGCATGGTGTATACGCCGGCTGCGCTGTTCGAGCCGCTGTAGAACAGCGTGTAGTCGTCAGCATACTGGCTGGCACCCAGAGAATGAGCCGACCAGCCCAACACGGCTTGGTAGAAAGCGCGGGCCTTGTGTAAGTCGTAGGTGGACAGATCGCACCATGTGAAGGTGTTCCATGTCATGGCGAAACATGGTAATCAAATTTGGTGGATGGCGGACCGACTGCCACAGCGGATTGGAAATGATCACGTTTGTGCAAAACGGTTCGTTGTGCGACGCGTAGTTCGGGCACCAGAGCGAATCAACTAACAACGAAACATCCAACACGAGCCTCGACCGTGATGCATCTCTACTCAATCACCGCCACTGCATCACCCAGCACCCCCTCATCCACCGTCAACCCCAACCCCGGCTTCGTCGATACAGGGAAGCGACCATCCTTCCTGAACGGTGCGTCGGGCGCGATGCGGAGTTCCTGGTAGCTGTTCATGTCGGAAGAGGTGAAGTAAAACTCCGGCCGGGTGCTGCCGACGAGGTGGGAGACCGCCGTGCAACTCACGTCACCGGCGTGGCCGTCTTCCATCGTGATGGTCAAGCCGAGTGCTTGCGCGATGTTGCGAATTGTTGCTGCCTTGGTGAGGCCGCCGACGCGTGACAACTTGATGTTGATGCCGTCCATCGCGCCTTTGCCGAATGCATCGATCAACGGCAACTCATCGGTGATCAGTTCGTCGATGATCATGGGACGATTGGTGTTCTGCCGCACATTCATGCATTCACGCAAAGAGCGGCAAGGTTGTTCGATGTGCACGTCGAGATGTTCGACCGCATTGACGACGCGAATCGCATCGCGCATCGTCCAGCCTGTGTTGGCGTCGGCGACGAGGATGTCGTCAGGGCCGAGCACGTCGCGGGTTTGTTTGATGCGTTCAATGTCGGTTCGTGGGTCGCCGCCGACTTTGAGTTGGAAGCGTCGATAGCCTTCACCCATAAAGCGTTCAATGTCGGCCGCCATCAGTTCGGGCGAGCCCATGGAGATCGGTCGGTAAAGCGGGTAATCCTCGACGTAGCGTCCGCCGAGCAACACGCAGACCGGTTGCCCCGCCGCCTTGCCGGCGATGTCCCAGCAGGCGATGTCGAGCGGCGACTTGCAGTAGTTGTGCCCGGCGATGGAGGCGTCCATCGTGAAGTTGATGCGGTCCATCTGTCGCGGGTCTTCACCGAGCAGGTTCCGGCCGATGACTTCGATGCCGGTTTTGATGCCGGCCGGGTAGGAATCCATGTACGCTGACCCGAGCGGGCAATTCTCACCCCAGCCGACGAGGCCTTCGTCGGTCATGACTTTGACGACGGTGGACGGCATCGTCTTGACCGCTTGCCCGCGCGACCAGACATAAAGGCGTTCGATCAGTTCGTACTCAACGTGGAACACTTCAATGCGTGTGATTTTCATGCGCGGCATGGTAGCGAAATGGCGGGGCAACGCCTTGCGCGTTCGGTGTTTTCCGGACGGATGTCGATTTATCAATGCCGGCTACCCAATCTCCTATGATGCGGATCGATGGCACCGACACTCGACCAACGCCTCACCGCCTGCAATCGCCCGGAAGGTCGCCGACCTGCGATGTATCAGTCGTGGCGCGACCTGTTGTTCCTGCATTGGACGATCGACCCCGATGAGATCCAACGTACGCTGCCGCGCGGGCTGACCGTCGACACATTCAACGGCAACGCGTACCTCGGCCTCGTCCCCTTCTTCATGTGCGACATCCGCCCGCGCTGTTGCCCCGCCCTTCCCGGGATTTCCAACTTTCTTGAAATGAATGTGCGCACCTACGTATACGACGAACACGGAACGCCCGGTGTCTGGTTTTATTCACTGGATGCGAACCAGAAAATGGCGGTACGGGTCGCTCGCCGGTTTTTTCATCTGCCTTACTTCGATGCAACCATGCAGGCTGAGCGGCGTGACGGCGGAAGCGTTGCATACACTTGCACGCGCAAGGGCGCAGCCAACGCGTCACGATTCGTCTACCAGCCCGGCAAGGCGCCGCCGCAACCGTTACCCGACACGCTCGAATTCTTTCTTGTCGAACGCTACATCTTGTTCGCCCACGATGCCAAGTGCGACCGTCTTTACACCGGCCGCGTGCATCATCCGCCATACCCGTTGCACAACGCGACATTTGAGATCGAAGAAGAATCGGCCATTGAACAGGCTGGTTTCACACGGCCCGACCGGCCGCCGGATCATGCGATGTTTTCACACGGTGTGAATGTGGCGGTGTTTGCGATTGAATCCGTGTGACCGGTTGCACTATATTGGTTGCCATGAATCACTTACCACAGCAGCACGGGCGGTGGATCTGCGGCGTGACAGGGGTGGTGCTCACCTTCCTTCTCGGCGGATGCTCCTCGTTTGAATCGTCATGGCAACAGGCACTGGAGCGGTCAGCGACACCGCAACCGACGGCTGACGTGATCGCCCCGGCGTGGATCGGGTCGTGGCACAGCGAGCCGTCCGGGCATGAGGGGCCGTTGCGGTGTGTGGTATCTGCGGTGACAGATAAGGACGGACAGGCGATACGTGACGATGCCGGCGCCCGCTACGCGTTTCACTTTCACGCATTGTGGGGCTTGAATTTCCCGGCTGAATACACCATCGAGATGTCGGTGCGAAAAGAAGACGGGCGGGTGACCTTCACCGGCGAGCAGGATCTGGGGCCGCTGGCGGGCGGTGTTTATCGATGCGAAGGTCACATCAAAGGCGGGCAGTTTCGGGCAACCTACACGTCCAAACATGATCACGGCACATTCGAAATGAAAATTGCCCCGCCGGAATAGTGCTGGCCATCGATTTCGAGGAGTCAAAAAGAAAAACGACGGCCCGGCGGAACCCCCTTCGCCGAACCGCCGTAATTATCTACTGAACAAGGGTCAACATACGTGAAACAAGGCTAGGCGCTGTTAGAAATTGATTGGAAAAACGCCTCAAGCTGCTTCAAAACGACAGTATGATTAGGCCTTTGTAACTTGTCAATCAATCGCACAAGCCCTCGTTACAATTCAAATCGGTGGCGCCAGAATTACCGGGCATGTCGATAATAAATTGCCGCCAACCCGATTGTCGACCCGATCGACGGGTGGTTGTTAACCGGCAATTCCTGCATCCGCCCTTGATTCTCCCCGCGATCCATCCAACGATTCTGTAGTTGTTGGCGACTTTGTTTCGTCGCCACGACAGGTTCCGCCTCCTAACTCGGGTTGAATTCCCCGACTCGACCCGAGGACTCGCCCCGGGCAGGCCCCCGACTCTGCCTGGGGTTTTTTTACTCCTGTGGGCAACGGGTCATACCAAGCGGCAGGGAAGGAAACCGTTGGCACGGGGCAGTGAATGCTGTATCATGTTTAACAGCATGGACGTACCGGTTCTTGAACGGATGCCGACGCGGCATTCACACGGCAGGATTCATGAGTCAAGATTCCCTCACCTCAAGTCGTTCCCAACCCAACCTGCATGACCGGGTTGAGCAAGTGCTCAGCCTCATCAGGCCGGCGGTACAGGACGACGGCGGGGATGTCGAACTGGTCGACATCACCAGCGACGGGGTGGTGCAGGTTCGACTTCATGGGGCATGCGTGGGATGTCCATCCAGTTCCATGACGCTTCAGATGGGGATTGAGAAAAACATCCGGGAACGCGTCCCGGAGATAACCGCAGTCGAGCAGGTGCACTGACGCCGTGACCGGCGACGCGAACCGTCGCCGATCAAGCCAGGTGGGACAGGCTGGCGTCGGGCACTTGAATGGTGTTGCGAAAAGAACGATGGGTCGAAGAGGATCGGCCCGTGGATTTCATGGATTCGCGCACCTTCGCCGGATACCGGATGAATAAGTCCGGACAGGGCTATCAACCCTGTGGGTTGATCGCACGGAAACAAGTTGTTGGAAGTTCACCGTTTCCGATCAGGCGGCTCGATCACGGAGTGTGTTGTATGCTTGCACTGACACGACGCATCAATGAGGAGGTTGTCATCGGCGATCCGGAAAATCCCCTGGGCGTGATCCGTGTGGTCTCAGTCCATGGTGACAAGGTACGCCTGTCGTTCGACTTCCCCCGCGATGTCAAGATCAACCGTAGGGAACTGGCGGACCAGAAGAAAATGAACAACGCCGGCCAACCGTCCGCCGCCAAAGCGAAACCCAACGGCAACGGCCAGGACAGCGACGGCGCGAACCAACCGGCAAACCTTTCAAGCCATGAAGATCAACAAAACCAGGAATCAGACGTCACTCCGACGGGGTGAGTTCAGTTACTCCCTACGAGACAGAATCAGACAGGGCGGATCAGAAGGATTAAAAAACGCGGCGCGGGGCGGTCGAGAAGGAAGATGAGTTTCACGGCCGACCATGTATCCAACGCGATTCGGCAAATGCACTGATGCCAATGGGCAAAGTCGCGAAGCAACGTGATATCCCCCAAACGCTATCCGCCATCCCCTTTCAACTCCTGTCGCGACTTCTTCCGTTCTTCACCCAAAGTGCCGGCCCCACAACACCGCCAACCTTTTCACTTCGTCTGCATCGATCTGCGCCTTGTCCGACCAAATCGCCAGTTGCAGGGCGTCGTGCGCCGGGCTGGGTTGATCACATAATGCAGACACATTTTCCAACGCCGCCTTGATCAGCGCGATGCCCGCGGCCGAGGCTTTGTTCAGGTTGCCGATGATTTCCTGCAACAGCGCCATCGGTTCAATGGATTCGCCGTCCGACGGCGGTGTATGTGCTTTCCAGCAGTCATAGTCGGTGGGCAGGCCGATCAAGGCATAGGCGATTTCCGCTTCGCGCGCCAGTTTCGCTTCGGGCATCGCGGTCATGCCGATCAGGTCGCCGCCCCACGCGCGGTGCATATTTGACTCCGCCTTGGTGGAAAATGCCGGGCCTTCCATGCAGACGTAGGTGCCTTGTGCGTGCAGGTTCGCTTTATTGAGTTCGCCGGCGGCGATCATCTGGTCGGTTGCTGCGAGCAACCACTGTCGCATCACCGGACAGAACGGCTCGGCAAACTCTGTGTGCACCGCCGCCTTTTCGTAAAACGTGTTCGCCCGCTTGTACGTTTTGTCGATTACCTGGTCGACGATCATGATGTCGCCGGGATGCACATCCTCGCGCAGCGAACCGGTCGCGCCGCTGGCGACAATGTGTGTCACGCCCAGTGACTTGAGCGCGTAGATGTTGGCGCGGTACGGCACACTGGAAGGGTTGAACAAATGCCCGGGCCCGTGCCGTTGCAAGATGGCGATGTCAACGCCCTGCCATTGCGTTTGTACGATGGGTCCACTGGGTTGGCCGAACGGCGTATCGGGGAGGACGGATTCGCCGGTTTCACCTGCCAACGCATCGCCGAGGCCGGAGCCGCCGATGATTCCGATTTTGAGTTCACGCATGGGTGAAGATGATAGTAAGTTGCGGGACATGAATCAGGCAGGCGGGGCGAGTTCAGTAGCCCTGCGCTCCCTCAAACTCAAACCCACCACACCAAACACCCCCTCAAAACCAAGGTTGAACCCGTACGCGATACAACATGGCTCGCGCTTCATCCCGAACCGCCAGCCATCGGCGTTGAGTCCGATCTCCTTCGATCGCCACGCTCAACAGGCCGGTCTTTCGAGTTCCACCCGTCTGCGGTGCCCGTATCACGCGCCGCCATTGCTCCACATCCTGTTGCAAGGCCGGATCATCGCTGGCCAATTGAAGCCTTGCTTTGGCTTGCCCGTATGCAGCAAGTATGCACACGTCGATTTCCAGCCGATGTTGACGCTTGAAGCTGTGCACCAGTTCTTGCAGCACGCGCTGACCTTTGCTCGGATCGCGCGTCGTGAATTCGAGTTGGATGGTGTATCGGTTGGGGTGAATCGAATCGCGCCAAGTTTTCACGCTCAGCGACTCGCTCGCATTCAATCGGTCGCCGGTCCGGGTCATCACCTGGCGCAGATACGCCGGCGAATTCAGCAGTCGACACAGATCGTCAGCCGACCAGGGTTGCCACGCGTCGGCACCGGGCATGCCCGCCGCGTCGCGCATGAGCCAAGGTGTGAAGTTCTCTTCAAAACGGATGGTCATCCGCACGGGCACTGGTTTCCACGCGGACCAGGCCGACCACATCAGACCGATCGCGGTCAACAGGCAGGCAACGATGATCCAGCGTTTTCGGTTCATAACGGCGATCCGTTGATCTCATCGGACCATACGGCCCGGTTCCTCCGCGGATCGTCAATCCACTTGCCCTTCCCTTATTGATAAGTTATTATCAGAATGTCGAGAGAGGCCCAATTATGCGTCCGATCACCATCATCGCCTGCCTGTCCCTTGCCCTGCTGTCGGTTCCCGGCTGCGGCGACGGACATGACCATCACGACCACAGCCACAAAGATCATCACCACCATCACGATCATTCGGGCCCGAACCCGCATGTGTGGCTGGACCCGGTCAAAGTGAAAACGTTCGTCGCCGGCGTCACGCCTGTGCTGGAACAGGCGATCGAGGACAATGACGGCAAGCCTGTCATCGTGGTCACCATTTTCCCGCTTCAAACTTTGGTCGAAGCCATCGTCGGCGACAAAGCCACAGTCAAGACGCTTGTGGCGCCGGGCGCCACGCCGCACGGCTTTGAAGTGAAGGCGCCACACTTGACCATGCTGCGTGAGGCGAAGGTGCTGATCACGGTGGGTTACAAGTTCGACGACTGGGCCGCCAAAGCGATGCGCGAATCGCATCCCGATGACAAGCCGACAATCATCAGTATGGAATCGACGATCAAGAGCAAGGAAGCAACCGCTGCCGCTACCGGAGATTTCAAAACCAACGCCGACCAGTTGCTCGCCAAGTTGGATGCACTGCACCAGCGCCACGAAACCGAACTCGCGAAGGCGACCAAAAAAGAACTGGTCACCTTCCACAACGCATTCGACCCACTCGCCGAGCGGTACGGCATGAAAGTCGTCGCGCACTTGACGGAGATCGAGTTGTCGCACGGCAGCGAAGTGACGCCTCAACAACTCAAAGCGGCGCGCGAGGCTGTCAACAAGCATCAACTCAAAGTGCTCTACAGCGAACCGCAGTTTCCCGACAGCGCCATGAAAGCAATTCGCGACGCAACCGATGTCGACATCCTGCGCCTCGACCCGATCGGTAACCCCAACGTCGAGGGTTATCGTGACTACTTTCAGATGATGGAGTCGAACTTGAGAACGCTGGTGGCTGGACAGTCGCGGTGAGAGACTGAAATTGCAAAGTGCAAATTGATAGAGATGCGGGATATTCTTCGATTTGCAATTTGAACTTTGCAATGTGCAATCACAGGCGCCAAATCAGATCACATGCACGAACCGGACAGCCAACCTCATGACGGCGCCTGTGATCACGACCATGATCACAGCCACGCCTGCGCGCACGGCGGAAATGATCACCATCACGATCCGAACGATCCGCACAGCCTCGGCACGCACGCGGCGGAGGACATCATCTGTCTGCACGATGTAAGTTACCGCTATCCCGGTCAGACCAATGGCGCTCAAACGCTGGCCTTGAAAAACGTGACGCTGCACATCGAGCGCGGCGAAAACCTGGGAATCATCGGTCCGAATGGCGCGGGCAAATCCACGCTTTTAAAGGTGATTCTCGGCCTTCTCGACGGATACAGCGGGTCAGTCACCATTGACGGTATGTCACCGAAGGAAGCCTGCAGCAAGGGTGATGTGCTCGGCTACGTGCCGCAACGCGCGGAGGTTGAGTGGCGGTTTCCGCTCACCGCCGAGCAGGTGGTGATGATGGGACTTGTCGGCAAGACCGGCCTGTTCCGTCGGCACCACAGACAAGACCGCCAACGCGCGCGGGAGATGATGCAACGGGTCGGCGTTGACAACCTGCGGGATCGGCCGATCGGGCAACTGTCGGGCGGTCAGCAGCAGCGCATCTTCATCGCCCGCGCGCTGGCGGCCGGCCCGAAGATATTGCTGTTCGATGAACCGCTCGTCGGCGTTGACGAAAGCGGACAACAGCAGTTCGCCAAACTGATGCACGAACTGCACGAATCATTGAATCTGACGATCGTGCTGGTCAGCCATGATATTCAAGCGATCGCCGCCGGCTGCAACCGCGTCGCGTGTTTGAAACAGAGCATTCACTTTCATGATGCACCCGCGGGATTGACGCGCGAGGTGTTGAATGAGGTGTTTGCACATGAGATCGCGCCGGTGGGATAGTGAGAAGGCTAAGTAGAGGAGGTAAAGAAAGTATTGAAGGTAGAGAAGATGAAGAATGGACCCAGACCGTCGTCGCAAACTTCTCAGGTCCGGCTTGTTCATCCGTGATCCCTGACTACTGGTCGCATGCAAACCTTTGACTTCATCCTGAACTTCCCCACAGTGCGCCATGCCGTGATTGCCGGTGTGGCGGCGGCGGTGGTTTGTGCGTTGCTCAGCGTGATCGTTGTGCTCAAACGCATGGCGTTTGTGGGGCAGGGTGTCAGTCATGCCGGGTTTGGCGCCGCGGGCTTTGCGTTCCTGTTTGGACTGGCCGGCGGAACGTTTCTGCATGACGCGCTGCTTTACGGTTTTTGCGTCCTCACCGCCCTGCTCATCGGTTGGCTGGCGCGCCGGCAGCGCACAAATGCCGACACGTCGATCGGTGTGATCATGGTCGCGGCGATGGCGGCGGGCGTATTTCTGACCGACCTGGCGGTGGCGCTGGCGAATCCACAAAGCAGCATGTATTGGCCCTGGTACGCCCAGCAGATTGCCGGAACCGCACGACCGGACGTGAGCACGTTGCTGTTCGGCTCACTGTTCAACACCTCCGCCGGTCAGATGCGGGTCACGCTCGGGCTCGCGGCCCTGATCGCCGGACTGTTCCTCGCCTTGTTCAAAGAGGTTCTTTTCTTCGCATTTGATGAACCGACCAGCCGGGTGTTCGGCGTCAACACGGACGCGATCCATTACCTGCTGCTGGTTCTTCTGGCGGTGACGGTCGTGTTCACCACGCAGTTGGCGGGGGTGCTGTTGGTTTCGGCGATGCTGGTGATCCCGGGCGCGACCGCCCTGGCGCTGAGCAATCGACTCGGCGCGGTGTTCGCCCTGTCGATCACGGTCGGCGTGCTGGGCGTGCTGCTGGGGATCGTGATCAGCCTGGAATTGGGCATTTCGGGCCCAGGTGCATGCATCGTGGCAGTGTTGTGTGCCCTGTTCGGCGGGTCGATCCTGGTCAAACGCGGGCGGCGGGCGAAGCCTGAATAATGCATAAGCACTTATTTTTACTTTATTTACACACATGGCAGGCAGTCAATGTCCCCTACCTGAATACCTGTCGGCTCGGCCCAAACTCATGCTGCGGAATATCGATCATTCCGCCGCGACACGGGCCCGAATCTTCGAGAACTTGATCAAAACAGCCGAAAAGGTTAGAGTGTTTCCTGCGTCAGACGGGTTCTTCGTCAGGTGAAGGACTTCCGTTAAATCCCGTCCGGCAGCCCCTTGAATGCAGGTCTCGGATTCGGGCTTGGCCCGAACAAAGCTGGATTTCCGGCTTTCCAAGGGACCTCCCAGTAGTCCGGCACGGACCTAGTGACCTGAAACAGCGTTGTCACGATAAGCAAGTGAGCCAATCGATTCCCGGGTTGCTCGTGCCGCTGAGGACCGACCACGCGTCGGCAATGACCTTGAGACATCCCATCAGCCGTCGCCGCTTTCGTCATGAAAGTCGCTGCGGTTTTTCCCTGAGCACGCGGGGTTTGCGCGTGCCGGTGCATACCAACCATGCAACAACGACAATCCGGCATCCTTGAACTGGTCAACAAAGACGGCCGCCTGCGCGAGCTGGACGGCACGTTGATCTCCGAACCGGACGATCCGGTCATCCCCGCCTCGCTGGTCGAACGGCTTCACCTGAAACCGGGTGTCGCCATCGAGGTTGAACTGGGCAAACATTACGGCGGCAACGGTCAGCAACAACAACAGAACCGCCGGGGCAAAAAGAACCAGCGCGGCCGGAAGAAAAAATCTCGCAAGCAGAAGAACAAACTCAACCCGATCGCACCCAACGCACGCGTTGTCAAGTTTGTCAAAACCGTCGAAGGCATCGAGCCCGATGAATACCACAAGGCACCGCGCAGCTACGATGACCTGACTTCGATCGACCCGCAACCGCGCATGGAGTTGGAACATCCCGGCTGCCCCGCCGCGTGCCGACTGATCGACCTGTTCTGCCCGATCGGTTACGGCCAACGCGCATTGATCGTCTCGCCGCCCAAAGCCGGCAAAACCACCCTGTTGCAAAACATCGCCAACGGCATTCGCACGAATCATCCAGACGTGGAAGTGATTGCGTTGTTGATTGACGAACGACCGGAGGAAGTGACCGACTTCCGCCGCAACGTGCCATGCAAGGTGTGGGCAAGCTCGAACGACCACCCGCCCGAGCGGCATGCGTTCCTTGCGATGACAGCCATCGAACGCGCCAAGCGTTGGGCCGAGCAAGGCAAAGACGTGGTGGTGTTGCTTGACTCATTGACGCGCGTGGGGCGTGCGTTCAACAACGTGCCGCAACTGGTGAACACGGGGCGCGTGATGACCGGTGGTTTGGACAGCGGCGCGCTGGCGATTCCGAAACAGTTGTTCGGCGCCGCGCGCAAGTTTGAAGAAGGCGGTTCGCTGACTATCATCGCCTCGTGCCTGATCGATACCGGCAGTCGCGGCGATCAGATCATCTTCGAAGAGTTCAAAGGCACGGGCAACATGGAACTCATCCTCGATCGCAAGATCGCTGAGCACCGGCTGTTCCCGGCGATCAACCTCGCCGCCAGCGGCACGCGTAAGGAAGATTTAATGTTGAGCGACGCAGAGCTGGCCACGATGACCGCGCTGCGCCGTCGGCTGTTGAACATGCAACCGACCGTGCAGATCGAACAGTTGCTCAAAGCGCTTGAACGATTCAAGACAAATGCAGACCTGGTGGGACAGACGCAGACGGCTGGGGCGTGATTCGTTCACCAATCGACTTGAACAGTTTGCCGTTTCATTTATTCCGAAACACCACCAGGCGTTTCTTGGTGGGCACGTATCCATCTTCACCGTTAATCTCCGTGATCGACGCGGCACATAGGACCTTTCATCATGAGAGGCACGCGCATCATCGGCGCGGCCGGGTTGATCGGCTTGCTCCTATTGAACGTCAATGACTCCTGGCTTCGCCAAAGGCCCTTGGGCGGAGCCCAGAGCTAAGCGGTGAATCGCCCCAGAGAATCGCAAAGCAAAAAACCATGCGTAAACAAGGATAGTGACGATTGTGCGTGTGTTCGGGCCAACGGAACGTGCACAAAGCTGGAATTCACAGAACTGTGTTTGCGACGACGCATGGCGGAAAAACGCATTCACTTTGGCGGAAAAATTTGGCAATTCGTCCGCTTGAAAATCACCCCTTTACATTATGATCGAGCATGCTGGAGAAAGGACACTCCCCCAATTACTCTCCATGGATGAAAGCTGCCTTGATCTGTATGGATCAGTATTTCTCTACCGAAAGGAACAGGCAATGAGTTGGAAAAATGGATGGACCGCTTTGGCAGTGGCTGTGATGGCCCTAGGGCTGATCGCAGCGCCGGCGTCGGCGGCGACAATTACGGCTTACTACGACTTTGAAGGAACCGGCGACGATCGATTCGACGATCCCGCCGGCGAGTTCGCCGACAACTTGGTGGGGCAGTTCAACCCCGCGTTCTCGAACGACACCGCAGGCGCGTTTGCCGGCACGCAGTCGGCATCGTTCAACGGCAACAGCGCCTTGTTCACCGATGCCCACACGACCGACCTGGGGCCGGACCCGAACGCCTACACCATCATGTTCTGGGTCAAGGGTTCGGACGCCAATCAGGAAAACAACAACACCCGCCTGATGACCACACGCGTCCTGCCCAACGGCAGCGGCAATCCGGTCAACACCTGGCAGGTCGAAGGGTTTGGCAACAACGGCAACAACGGCGACCGCATGGACGTGCGCATGAACCAGCCCGGCCCCGGCAACTGGTTCAGCCCGGATGCGACCAACGCCTTGGCCAACAACGGCGAACAGGAAGACTGGCATCACGTGGCGTTCATTCTGTCGAACTCGGGTCACCCCAACGGCAGCGGTGACGCGTTCAGTCAAACGTTTGTGGACGGCGTGCAGACCGGTTTGGAATCGGAATCGCCTTGGAACGGCCTGAACATCGGCAATGACCTTGGCCAACTGATCATCGGCGGCAACTCCGAGAACGCCGGCACGCGGGCGTTCACCGGTTTGCTGGACGATGTGGCGCTGTTCTCGGGCATCGTGTCCGCAGAAGACATCGCCGCGATCGCCGCCGGCCGACTCAGCCCGCGTGACTTCATCGCGTTTCCCGTTCCCGAACCGACCACCGCCGCGCTCGCAATGATGGGCCTAGGTGGATTAGTGATGCGCCGTCGCCGCGCCTCTGCTTGATGACACGCATGGACAGGTAAACAGATAGCCAAATCACAGGGGCCGACAGGTGCAAGACCAGTCGGCCCTTGTTTTTTGCAACGGCGTGTTGCGTCCGCGTGTTTTGTGGAACGGCCAAGACCGCTGTGACGTAAAGATGCACGCCCGCCATGACGACGAGGATGAACAAGGAATCGCCATGCCCGCACCCACCTACCGTGTTGCCGCCCGTGTGTTTTCGTGCAGTTGGCTGCTCGCCGCGCTCATTGTGGCCGCGTGGTGTCCACTGCGCGCGTCGGCGCAAACCACGGAGGACAACGCATCGTCCGATATCGCCAAACTT
>JANQKH010000640.1 GCA_028281215.1 Phycisphaeraceae bacterium
TGCTTGGTTGCGTGTGCATCGACCGGGATCGAACATTGAGATCATCAACATCGGTCTGCCAAGTGAGACGGCCGGCGGGTTGAGTGAGCCGGACCACCCATTTCCGAGGCCGACGGTGCAGGAGCGCATCGGTCGCGTGCTGGCTAAGGCGAAGCCGAACATCGTCGTCGCGTGTTACGGCATGAACGACGGCATCTACTACCCGTTCAGCGAGGAACGGTTCAAGGTGTACCAGAAAGGGATCAATCAGATCATCGAGAAAGTGCACAAATCCGGTGCGAAACTCGTGCTGGTGACCCCGCCGCCGTTTGATCCGTTGCCGTTGAAAAAGAGGGGGAAACTGAAACCAGCGGGTGCAGAGAAATATGCATGGTTCGCGATTTACGAAAAGTACGACGAAGTGATCGCGAAGTATGCCAAGTGGATCATGCAACAGAAGGATCGCGTCGAGATTGTAATCGATGTATGGACACCGATCATTTCGTACACCGGCTTTGAGCGCGAAGGCAATCCTGATTTTGTCATGTCCGGTGACGGGGTCCACATCAACAAGGAGGGCCACGACGTTTTTGCCAAAGTGGTGCTTCAGGTATGGAACTCCAAACAGAACGGCATTGAACTCGTGAAGGATGCGGAACTGAACAAACTCGTCTCGCAGCGCGAGCAGATTCTGCGGTTCGCCTGGCTTTCCCATGCCGGTCACAAACGCCCGGGTGTGAAGAAGGGTTTGCCGATGGAGGAAGCGAAGAAGAAAGTCGCGGAGATTGAAGCGAAGATTCGTCGTGTCGTCTCAGAGAATTGAAGGGCAAGTAAAACCGATGGCCGAGCAATTCAGAGGAAAACATCGTTCGGTTTACACTTCCAACGCAGGTGCCGAAACGATGTTGGCGGCGTGGGTTGCGATCGGGGAAGGTCTTCCGTCGAGTACGGCCCTAGTGGCAGTTTTGGAGTTTCTTCGTGATCGACTTAACCGTTACGACGGAGGACGCGCATTTCGTTTCGATCCGCCGCCGGAGGAAATCAAATCTCCCGAGCGGTTGCGGGCATTCGCAAAGGTTGTTGCTGAGTATGCAAATCAGCTAGCAGGCGACCATCGAACTGCCGCCACTGCATGGTTTCATGATGATCGGGAGTTGCGCTTACGTTGGTTGGCGCAAATGTTAGATCTCATTGATATCGTGCATGCGGGGGTGGATGACGATGGACCGGCCGCGTCATTATCGGATTTCCCTTTAAGTGGGGCCGACCAGCAGTTGTGTCAACTCTTCCGGCTTCGAAACCGCCAACTCGACTTGAAGAAGCGCGGGGCAGCGCCGGAAGTGCGCCTTGATGTTTCGAATCAGATTCTCACCATTTTGCTTAGTGACCCGCAGTCGGTGTCAATGGACAATATGATTTCGTTTGAGTACTTGGAACGTGCGAGTCTGAGGCACGAGGATGATCTTGCTGCGATCGCTGCTGAATTGAAGAATGCGTTGAGGTACGAAAGGGACTGCGAAGCCCGCAAAGAGCTGGAAGATTTGATTGCTATGTATGAGCAGTAAAAAACGCGCGGCACTCCACCGCGCGTTTCGTTCTCGAATATTTTGCATTCCGCCTTCCCACTTCCGACTTCACCCTTCCCCCTTCATGCCAAACCCTGCTTCCTTCCATGCCCCGATGCCGCCGTCGAGGACCATGGCGTTGGCGAATCCCTGTTGGTTGTACGAGTCTGCCTGACCGGCAGCGCTGGCGTCCTTCGGTCAGCCTCAGTAGAAAATGATCTTCGCTTCCTTGTTCATCTGCTCGACTTCGCTTTCAAACTGGTCGAGCGGGATCGAACCTTCCAGTGCGTTGTTCTGGTATTTTTCACCCGAGTACGCGCTGACCAGTTTTGCTTCCCCGGCGTCGATCAGCGGCTTGGCGTCGGTGGGCGTGATCCTTTGAATGGCCATGAAACACATCCTTTCGTCAAAGGGACGGTGAACCGCGACGAGCGGTTCAAGGGTTTCGATGCCGCTTGGAGGATGCGGTTACAATCGGCGTCTTGCGATCTTCTAATAAGGAGCATCGCACCACCGCTTTCCCGGCGATGAATTCCTCATTTGGTGGAAACCCGACAAACACACACGATACACATATGTCGGCGTACTAATTGCAAAAGTACCGCGATTGAATCGAAGGAAGGAACAAACCCGAAATGCAACGAAACGCTCGATCATGTGTATTGTTCAAGTCATCGCCCGCTGGGCTGGTCTTATGCCTGTGGCTGACTTGGTCCGTTGCACCAGTGATCGCCGACGGCTCCGTGACAACCTATCCGCTCTGGCCCAACGGCGCGCCGCATGACAACGGTCTCAAGGGCCCCGAACGCAAAGGCGGCTGTGTCGGCAATGTCTCCAAGGCCACCATCACCGTTCACCTGCCCGACAAAGAAAAAGCGACCGGCGCGGCGGTGGTTATCACGCCCGGCGGTGGGTATGGCGTGGTGTGCGTCGACACCGAAGGCAAACAGATCGCCGACATCCTCGTGCCGCGCGGGATAGCTGCCATCGTGCTCAAGTACCGCCTGCCCAACGGGCATCACGCGATTCCCGCCAACGACGCCCGCCGCACCATCCGCACCGTGCGCCACCACGCCAAAGCATGGGGCATCGATCCAAACCGCGTCGGCGTGTGGGGTTTCTCCGCCGGCGGACACTTGGCGAGCACCGTGTCCACCGTCTTTGACGCCGGTGACAAAGACGCGAAAGACCCCATCGAACAACAGGGCAGCCGCCCCGACTTTTCGATTCTCTTCTATCCGGTGATCAGCATGAAATCGGACATTGGTCACGCCGGTTCGCGGAACAACCTGCTGACGAACAAAGCGTCGAGCGACATGATCGAGCGATACAGCAACGAAACGCGCATCACCAAGAACACACCGCCGACGTTCATCCTGCACGCCCGCGATGACCGTATTGTGAAAATTGAAAACTGCCTGCGCTACCACGCCAACCTCGTGAAGCACGGCGTGCCGGCGGCGATGCTCATCTACGAAAACGG
>JANQKH010000050.1 GCA_028281215.1 Phycisphaeraceae bacterium
GCCTCCGTGGCGGGGCGGTTGGTTTACAGTTACCTGCTTGGCAATAACCACGCCGGCGCCACCGACATGGTTCTCCAGGCCATTCAGGCGACCGACGGCCGACGGGCTTCGCTTGCCATGTTGAAGTACCTGATCGACCGCGGCGTCAATGCGGACGAATTGGCAAACAAGGTGCTCAAGGTTTACGAAGATCTCGACAGGCCTTCGTCCATCGTGTTGGCCTTGGCGCAACTGCGTGGTGGAGAAAAGGGCCTCAAAACCCTCGGCGATCATCTGCGGATCAAACCGGCAGACAGTGAAGTGTTCGGCCGATACCTTCAGTTGGCGCTGCAGCAGAACAACAATGCCGACCTCGTTCCATCGATTCGCCTCACCGCATCGCTGATTCACAAACTGCCCGCCGCGTCCAAACGTTACGCCGAGCGATTGATCGCCAAGTCCGGCCGGCCGGCCGCGGTCGCCGACGCCATCAAGGCACTTGGCGATGACGAACCTCATCGCGCCGCGCTCACGGTGATCCGGGCGATGGCGCTGCTCGCCGCCGATCAGACAGACGAGGCTATTGGCGCGTATCGCGAAGCGGTCCAAGCCAATCCTAAACTCCCCGCTCCGCGGATCGGGCTCGCGGAATTACTCATCGAGCAAAAGCAGTTTGATGAAGCGGAGAAGGTTTTGAAGGCAGCCCCGGCTGAGATGACAGAAGTGGTCTTGCCGCTGCGCGTCCAGATCCTTCGCGAAACGAAAAAAATCGACCAGGCGATGACATTGCTCGACGCGCTGATGAAGAGCGGCAAGTCGACGGTCGCCATGTTCGAGGAAAAATACAAACTTCAACTGGCGAAACAGGACGTCGCGGGAGCTCGCAAAACACTTGAGGACGGCATCGACACACATCCCACGTCGGTTGCCTTGTTCGAGGCCTTGTTCGATCTTTACGACACCCACGCCCTGCCAGACGCGGAACGTGAGATCGCCCGCCTGACCGCTCGCGCGATCCGGCAGATCCCGCTCAGCGCAATTGCGCGATCCAAAAAGGCCGAGCAATTGATGCGAGCCCGCAGTTTCGCAGCCGCTGAGCGCGAACTGCGGTCTGTGTTAACCGATTTTCCGACCGACCGCCGCAGTATGGAACTGTTGCTCTTCCTGCTGACCATCTCCGATCGGCAGGCGCTGGCGGATCAACTGATCGATGAAAAGATCAAACGCTTCCCGCAGAACATCGACGTGCTCGAGTCAGCGATCATTCATTACCGCCGAACCAATAACAAGAACCGCATGCACCAGGTGCTGGAACTGTACGTCAAAGCGACGCTGACCGGCGCGGACCAGACCTATGAACTGGCGCGGCTGCTCATTCAAAGCGACCGTTCGCAGGAAGCAATCAAAATGCTGACCACCGCCCTGGCTCAGCCGGGCGGCCTGGAAGAACCGATCGACTTCGTTCGCCTGTTGGCGGCCGCCATGCACCGGGCGGAGTTACCCGTCAAGGATGTGGAAGAGCACTTCAAGACGATCATCAAGCAATACCCGGACGAAACAGCCGACGTCACGTTCGAGTGGGCCATGCATCTTGAACGCATCGGAGAAAAAAAGAAGTCGGAAGCGTTGCTGGAAGAGGTGCTCAAGCAATCGCCTGAACATCCCCGCGCCAACAACGCATTGGGATACAGTTGGGTTGACCGAGGTATCAATCTCGAGAAAGCCGAGAAGATGATTGCTATTGCGCTCAAGGACGATCCAAAGAGTTCAGCGTACCTCGACTCGATGGGTTGGGTGAAATACAAACTGGGACAGTTCAAAGAGGCCATCCGCTGGCTCGAAAAATCCAGTGTGCAAGAGGGTGGTGATCATCCGGTCATTCTCGATCACCTCGGTGACGCCTATTACCGTGACGGTCGACAGGTCGACGCCTTTCAAACCTGGATCAAGGCGCAGGGAAACTTGGATCCCGAGGAAGCAAAAACGGACAACGAACTCAAGGCGTTGATCGGCAAACTGGAGCAGAAGATCGGCGCGGTGCGCACGGCGAAGAACCCGCCGTTGGCGGATGTGCCGGGCGCGCAAGACGAGAATTGAGCCCGCCGATTTCATCTTGGAACGGCCGGCGCGCCGATCGGCGCGCGGTTGCCATCCGGCCTATTCCACCACCCGAAGCGGCACATCTAAAAGCGGTTCACATCGGGCATTTGCGCGACATGTAAAGCAAGTAATATCAAGCTTTTATGTTGCATGGCCTCGGTGGCTTGGCAGCATGGTTTCTGCTACAATTCAGGATCCTGCGAACGCGGCGATGAAGCCTGCTTTCGTGACTCATGGAAGGGTAATCACGCATGGCGGAAAAGCCTGAACAAAATCCTGATCAAACCAACAAAAAGGCAGATGGTGATTACACCGACGAGGACATTTCCATCCTCGAAGGTCTTGATCACGTGCGCAAACGCCCCGCGATGTATGTGGGTACCACCGACATCAAAGGTATGCATCACCTGGTTTGGGAAGTCGTCGACAATTCCATCGACGAGGCGCTCGCGGGCTACTGCTCGGAGATCGACGTCGCCATCGGCCCCGATGGTTCGGTATCCGTGGCGGACAACGGCCGCGGTATTCCGGTCACGCCCTACAAGCATGAGAATCCAAAATACAACGGGCGGCCGACAGTTGAAATTGTGCTCGCCGTGCTCAACGCCGGCGGCAAGTTTGATTCCAATTCGTACAAGGTGTCCGGCGGTTTGCACGGCGTCGGTGTCTCCTGTGTCAATGCGCTTTCCGAATGGCTTGAAGTGGAAGTCTCGCGTGATGGCAAATTGCACGCCATGTCGTTTGAACGCGGTGAAGTGAACGAGCCGCTGCACGTCATCGGTGAACACAAACACACCGGGACCAAGGTCATCTGGCGGCCGGACCGGCAAATCTTCGGCGACCTGATACACGACTACGCCACCATCGCCGGCCGGTTGCGTGAACGCGCCTACCTCAACCCCGGCCTTCGTCTGACCATCACCGATCAGCGTGAAACACCGGAACGACATGAAGTGTTTAAGTTCGACGAGGGAATTGTCGCCATGGTGCGTGATCTCAATGCCGCGAAGACGGCGCTGCACGATCCCGTGGCCGTGTCCACCGAAGCCGACGATGGTCGGGTGACCTGTGATGTCGCCATGCAATACGTGGATGCCTACAACGAAGTCGTCACCTGCTTCGCCAACAATATCAGCAATCCTGAAGGCGGCACGCACCTGTCGGGTTTCAAGACCGCCCTGACGCGTACGCTCAACAACTATGCCAAAAACAACAATATGCTCAAAGGCAACGGCGTGATGCCGACGGGCGATGACTGGCGCGAAGGGCTCGTCGCCGTGGTCAGCGTGAAGATTCCCGATCCGCAGTTTCAAAGCCAGAACAAGACGAAACTGCTGAATCCTGAAGTCGAAGGCATCGTCTCGCAGGCCGTTGGCGATGCGTTGAACAACTGGTGCGAAGAACATCCGGCGGAGGCGAAGAAAATCTGCCAAAAAGCCGTGATGGCGGCCGAAGCCCGTGAAGCCGCACGCAAAGCGCGTGAACTGACGCGGCGAAAGGGCGCTTTGGACTCCGGCGGCTTGCCCGGCAAACTCTACGACTGCACGTCCAAAAACGTGGACGAGTCGGAAATCTACCTGGTCGAAG
>JANQKH010000700.1 GCA_028281215.1 Phycisphaeraceae bacterium
CCGTTCCAAAACTCTTGGGAATCGGCTTGCCGGCGTGGCGGACGAGTTCGGGCTTGTAATCGAACAGGCCCATGTGGCTGGGCCCGCCGTGCATGAAAAGCCAGATGACGCGTTTGGCGCGCGGTGTAAAGTGCGGGGGTTTGATGGCGGATTTCGGATTTGGGATTTCGGATTGGGCGGCGCGGGCGGGTTGGAGCAGGCGGTCGTGGAGAAGCAGCGTCGCGAGGGCGAGTGCGCCGGCGCCGCCGCCGGCCTGTTGCAGCCAGGTGCGGCGCGAGGTGGGCGGATTGTTCGCTGGCGCTGTCATTAATGATTTAGTTTACCGCGCGGCCGCCAAGGCGGAACAATCCGATTCAACGTTCAGACGCGAATTCGCCTGAAAATACCGCATCACCCGGTCCGATAGGCCTGTGTCCGCCGGAAGTTACCGCTCGGGCGCCGCAATCAGTCGATTTTCTGTGAGACACTGAACTGCGGCCGTACTCACGCGTCTATTTTGAGGTCACCGCGTCGATCGGCCGCGCAGTGTTCTGCGTTTGCCGGCGTCGAAATGGGGTTTATCCACCCTGCCATGCACCAACCCGTTGCGTATCGCATCTGAGAAAGGATTGCACTGATGACACGCCACGCTTCATCGTTTTCGATCATGTTCACCTGGATCTGCGTTTTGACGATCATCGGAACGATCGCCGCGCCTTCAGTAGAGGCGGCCGAGGTCGGATTCATTGAGGACTTCTCCCTCAGTGCCGACCGTGAAGACGCGCTGAAGAAACTGATCCCCGGCACGGATGACTATTACTACTACCACGCCCTGCACGCGCAGAACCGCGAGGCGTACCGCGAGGTGAACGAAACGTTGCTGGCATGGAAGAAGCGATACCCGCGCGGCAATTACCCAGCCCGTTACTGGGAAATCCTTGACCGCAACATGCTGCTCACGTATGCAAAAGATCCGCAGGCTACACTGCACCATTTGCGATCACGACTGAACCTGCACTTCAATCATCAGCGTGAACGGCTGAATCAGAAACCCAACTTTCCGACGACGCTGAACCAGAACCTCATCTCGCGCGCCACGCTCACGAAAAATGCGTACGGCCGGCACGGCAGCAACAGCATCAACGGCTTCGACGACAGCGCACTCGACTGGCTGATCACGACGAACCTCAACGCCAACACGCGTCGCCAACTGCTCTCGCGGTTGCAACGCCCGGACTACAAGAACCTGCCCAAACTGGTCGTGGACGACCTGCACTACAAACACAGCCGGGGCTTCGGGCAGTTCAATATTCACCGTTTGATGTTGCTTTCACAATTGGAAGAGTGCGTCAAGTTGTATCCTGGATTGTTGAACCACGGCAACTTTGTCAACACGTACCTGACCAAGCTTCGCCCCAACGCCGACGTCGACTGGCGGAACGATCCGAAGGAATACGCGGCGTATCTCGATCGGCTGTGGGCATTCGCGAAACGACTGGCGCCGGCGCACAACTCGCTCAAGGCACACGTGCTGTATCACCGGCTGGTGTTCAACCGCACGCAAGGCAAATACGACCGCGAAACGTTCGACCTTTATATCAAACTGCCCAAGTACGTCTCCTACGTCAACGACAACTGGATGAAGCAGGAACTGAACCGCAAGTATCCGTGCAACCTGAACGCGAACTACCAGTCCTATACGCTGCTGCCCGTCGTCGGTAACGACGAACCGCTGATCCGCGATTACCTGCTGGAATTCTTCAAGAAGGACGCCGGGTACAGGGCTTATGAGCCGTTCATCAAGGACTACTATCTTAAGCGCACGTTTGCCGAGGCGAAGGTCACCAACGGCCTGGGGGACCCCGAGCAGTGGTATTCCATGCTCGATCCGACGTATTACAAGCAACTCAAGGAACGCGTCGACCTGCAATTCGCATTCACCAACAAGGAACAGTTCGACGTCAAGGAACCGGTCAATGTCGACGTGTTCGTGAAGAATGTGTCCACGCTTCTCGTAAAGGTGTACGAGGTCAACACATCGAACTTCTATCGTGACAACCTGCGCGAAATCGACACCGACATCAACCTTGACGGCCTCGTCGCCAACAAGGAAACGACCTTCACCTACAAGGACGACCCAATTCTGCGCGTGCGGCGAAACTTTGCATTCCCCGAATTGAACGAGCGCGGCGTCTACGTCATCGACTTCATCGGCAACGGCAAAAGCAGCCGCGTGCTGGTCCGTAAGGGCAAACTGCGCTACCTCGTGCGCACCTCGACGGCCGGTCATGTGTTCACCGTGATGGATGAAGACCGCAACCACCTCAAAGACGCCGGTCTGGTGCTGGGCAACCATCACTACACCGCGGACAAAGACGGCCTGATCACCGTGCCGTACAGCAATCGCCCCGGCCGCCAACCGATCGTGCTTATGCAGGGCGACTTTGCCTCCTTCGACACGTTCACGCAGGAATCGGAGAATTATCAACTGGCGGCGGCATTCCACGTCGACCGTGAATCGCTGCTCAAACGTAAAACCGTTGACGTGGTCATTCGTCCGTCGCTGACGTTGAACGGTGTGCCGGTCACGCTCAGCGTGCTCGAAGACGTCAAACTCGTGATCAACAGCGTGGACCACGACGGCGTGCAGTCGAGCAAGGAAGTGGCGGACTTCAAACTGAACGAAGATCGCGATGCGGTGTACGCGTTTTCCGTGCCGGAGCGCCTGCAACAGGTCAGCTTCGTGCTTAAAGCGAAGACGCAGAACCTGAGCCAGAACAAGAAGATGGACCTGGTAACCAGTTCCGTCTTCTCACTCAACGGCATCGACCGCACGGAGAAGGTCGAAGACCTGCACCTGAGCAAGATCGACAACCAGTACGTGCTCGACCTGCTGGGCAAGACCGGCGAAGCGAAGCCAGATCGGCCGATTCATGTTCAGTTACGACATCGTGATTTTAAGGATGTCGTGCACCTGACGATGCAGACCGATGCGCGCGGCCGCGTCATGCTCGGCGCAATGAAAGACATCCAATGGGTGCGCTTGCAGGGGCCTCAAGGCACACACAAAACGTGGTCGCCGCAGGAAGACGCGCACACCTATCACAGCACGGTGCACGGCATCGCCGGCGACGCGGTGCACATTCCCTTTATGGGCGCTGCCGACAAGCCGCAACGGTCGGACATGTCATTTATCGAGTTGCGCGACAACACGTTTTACAAGGATCGCTTTGACGCCGTGCAGATCGTCAACGGTTTCGTGAAGGTGGACGACTTGCCGCGCGGCGACTACGACCTGTTGCTCAAGCGATCAAACACGCGGATTCGCGTGCGCCTGACCGAAGGCAAGGAAAGTTACCAGCACGTCCTGGGCGATCATCGCCAGCTAGAGATGCGCAACCCCTCGCCGTTGCAGATTTCCAGCGTGGAGCATGACAAGTCGATCGTGAAGTTGAAGCTTCAGAATGCCGGCGAATTCACGCGCGTGCACGTGTTCGCTACGCGATACATGCCCGCGTACAAACCGTTTACCAGTTTCCAGCGTATTCAGGATCCCGAACCGCTGTGGATGACGGTGGGCAAATCAAAAAGTCTTTACATCGCCGGCCGCAACATCGGCGATGAATACCGCTACATCCTCGAGCGTAAGTTCGCCAAGGTGTATCCGGGCAATATGCTCAAACGACACGGCCTGCTGTTGAACCCGTGGGCCATCCGCACGACGGAAACCGGCCAGCAGGAAGCGCAGCAAGGTGACTTTTTCGGCGGCAAGGGCGGCTCGCGC
>JANQKH010000808.1 GCA_028281215.1 Phycisphaeraceae bacterium
GTAATTGTCGGGAACAAAAACGCCGCTGCACAAGACGCCGCATGGATGCTTGTCGCCCGAGCGGTAATGAACTTGGATGAAGCGATTACCAAACCATAAGAACGAAGTGAACGTTCAACTCTTAACGCTTAACTTTGAAGTCGGATACGTATATCGGGGCATTAATAATGAATGAAACGGTTGAAGATAGTCGTAACGGCGTGTTTGATTTGGAACTGCGGCTTTTGGAGTTTGCAGCACGGGTGATTCGGATGACAGTGTCGCTAGAAAAGTCGGTTGCCGGCAAACATGTCGCGAATCAAGTGCTGCGAAGTGGAACTTCGCCGTTGGCGCATCACGGGGAAGCACAAGGGGCGGAGTCTCGTCGTGATTTCATCCATAAGTTGCGAATCGGATACAAGGAATTACGGGAAACCATCCGCTGGCTGAAACTGATCCAACTTGTACCATTAATTGAAAAACCAGAACTCATGGCCGCATTGATCACCGAAGCCGACGAATTAACAAGAATCTTCGCCACAAGCATCCGCACCGCGGAGCAAAACCAATGAGTAACGCAATCAATCCAAATAATTCTCTTTCTGAATTCAACGTTGAGCGTTCAAAGTTAAACGTTCAACGTTCACTCCATTCTCAAACCCGACGCCACTTTTTCCAGAACTGCGGTCTCGGTTTGGGCAAGATCGCTCTGGCAACTTTGATTGCCCAGCGCACTTCATCCGCGGTCACCGCCGCATCGCCAAAGCGCCCCACACTGCCCAAACCCACGCATTTCCCCGGCAAAGCCAAGCGCGTGATCTATCTCTTCATGGCCGGTGCGCCAAGCCAACTTGAACTGTTTGATCACAAACCGAAGCTGCAACAACTGGCGGGCAAACCGTTGCCGCCTTCGGTGATCAAAGGCCAGCGGTACGCCTTCATTCAGCCCGACGCTGCGGTGCTCGGGCCGCAGTTTGAATTTGTAAAGCACGGCCAAAGCGGCGCGGAGCTGTCGGAGCGGTTGCCGCACCTTTCTAAAGTCGTGGATGACATTGCCATTGTGAAGTCGATGCACACCGACCTGTTCAATCACGCGCCGGCGCAGCTTTTTCTCAACACCGGCAGCGGTGTGCCCGGTCGGCCGAGCATGGGATCGTGGCTCAGCTACGGCATCGGCAGTGTTGCCGATGATCTGCCCGCCTTCGTGGTGCTCAAGTCCGGCGGCAGCCTCAGCGGCGGGGCGGCGATGTGGTCGTCCGGGTTTCTGCCGTCATCTCATCAAGGCGTGCCGTTCCGATCGCAGGGCGATCCGATCCTGCACGTGTCCAATCCGCGCGGCATTGACAGCCGCGCCCAGCGCGATTCACTCGATGTCATCCGCAAACTCAATCAACAACAGCTTGACATCACCGGCGATCCGGAAATCGCCGCGCGCATTGATGCGTATGAAATGGCATACCGTATGCAGTCCCGCGCGCCGGAACTGATGGACCTCAAAAGCGAAGGCAAACAAACGCTCGATCTTTACGGCTCGCAGCCCGGCAATCCAAAAACACAATTCGCCAACAACTGCCTGCTCGCGCGGCGACTCGCCGAGCGTGGCGTGCGGTTCATTCAGGTCTACCACGCTGGTTGGGATCACCATAGCAACGTCAAAGGTGGCGTCATCGGGCAGACCAAGCAAACCGATCAGGCCGCCGCGGCGCTCATCATGGATCTCAAACAACGTGGCATGCTGGATGACACGCTCGTGGTCTGGGGTGGGGAGTTCGGGCGCACGCCTATGATCGAAGCCAGCGCCGCGCTCGGTCGCAACAACGGGCGCGACCATCACCCGCAGGCGTTCACCGTCTGGCTTGCCGGCGGCGGCATCAAACCCGGCATCACCCACGGCGCAACCGATGAACTCGGTTTTCACGTTGTGCAGGATGCCGTTCACGTCCACGATCTTCAGGCGACGATTCTGCACTGCCTGGGCATCCATCATGAACGATTGAGTTTCAACTTCCGCGGCTTGGATTTCCGGCTGACCGGCGTGGAGGAGCATCATCCGGTTAAAGCGTTGTTGAGTTGACCCGATATGCATGACCGCTTGACGTAACCGCTGCACCGATCGTGGCAATATCGACGGGGATTCGGCTGCGATATTCGGGAGGACGCGATGGTTCGTCTCGCTGCAAACACTTTCATGCTGATCGCGATTTGCGCATGCGGTGTCTTTGTGCAGGGCGTGATCGCTCAGAGTAAACCGAAGACGCCCGATTGGTCGAAGGGCGATTACGGTTCGGTGATCAGTGTGCCGATCGACGTCGCAGAGCGCGCGAACAAGGACACAACTGACATCAGCAAAACGGTGAACTACGTGTTTCGCGGCCGGGTCATTTCGCTCACGAGCGACAAGAAGATCAACATCGCTTACGACCTCGATCATCTGCGCGTCGCCGGTGTGTGGACGGGTGGATATGTCGATTACAAAGGCGCATCCAAGAATATGGGTCCTAGCGTCAAGGGCAAGATTCTATTCGCCACGAAACCCGCCCCCGGATGGGCCGGCCCGAATGGGCAATGGGATGATCCACGTCCGCACAAGGAGGGGCCGCTGCCGGCGGATTGGGCCAAGTATCGCGGCATGTACGTGCACGGCGACAAGGTCGTGTTGGCATACACCGTTGGCGACACGCGCGTATTGGAGATGCCTTCGGCTTTCCAAGCACCGGGTGGAGTCGTCATTGTCCGGCATTTTGATATTCAGCCGACCAAGCGACCGCTGGCGGTCCTGATCGCGCACAGTGTGAATGATCCGAAGGTGTTTTTCCACGGCGAGCATTTACCCGCCGGCGCAACGATCGAAACAAAGAACGGTCGAACGGTCTTGACGTTGCCGAAACACAATGCACGATCGGTGTTTTCGGTCTACGCGTTACGGGAAAAGCCAAGTGTTTCACAACCGGCGTTTCCGCTTGACGAATACGTCAAAGGCGGCCCCGCACGCTTTGCTAAAGTATTGGAAACACAGGGCAAGCGTTCCACACGCAAAGGCGCTTACGTGGCCGATGACCTGACGCCGCCATGGGACAACTCCTGGCGATCCCGACTCAAGTTCGGCGCGCTCGATTTCTTTGACGACGGTCGCGCCGCCATCGCCACGTGGGACGGCGATGTGTGGATTGTCTCCGGCATCGATGACACGCTGAGTAAACTGAAATGGAAACGTTTCGCGGTCGGTCTGCAACATCCACTTGGTCTGAGAATCGTCGATGGAATGATTTACACCGCCGGTCGCGATCAGATCACACGCCTGCGCGACCTCAATGGTGACGGTGAAGCTGACTACTACGAGAACTTCAACAACGACGCCGCGATCACGCTGCAACGGCATGAATATGTGCTCGATCTGCACACCGACAAGGACGGCAACTTTTTCTATTGTCGATCGGGGCATTACATCAAATCACCGCGCGGCGACAATTGCGTGGTGTTCAAACTCAGCAAAGACGGCAAAAAACTTGAACAGTTCGCGCATGGATTTCGTGAACCCAACGGCATGGGGATCTCGCCGGACGGGTTCATGACCGTCGGCGACAACGAAGGCAACGGCATCCCCGCCACGCCGATCTATCACCTTCAAAAGGGCAAGTTCTACGGCTTCACACCGCCGAGCGGCACAAACCGGCGCGGTGGAAAATTCAAACTCACCGAACAGCCGTTGGTCTGGTTGCCCAAGAAAGTCGACCGCTCCGCCGGTTCGCAGCTTTGGGTTACCGGTAACAAGTGGGGCCCCTTTTCCGGCAGTGCGATTCACACGTCGTACGGCAACTGCCGGATGTATGCGATGCTCCTCGACCGAAAGAACAACAAGAGCAATGACACGGCGGCGCAAGCGGCGATTGTGGCGTTTCCACTCGCGTTCAACAGCGGCGTCATGCGCGCCCGTGTGCATCCAAAAGACGGTCAGGTTTATCTCTGCGGCCTCAAGGGATGGGATACCAACGCCGTGTTCGACGGTCAGTTCTGTCGCGTCCGCTACACGGGCAAACCGGTTTACATGCCCACGGCATTCCAAGTCACCAAGGCCGGCATTGATATTACTTTCGCGAGCAAGCTTGATCCAAATACCGCCAACGACACCGAGAGTTTCGGTGGACACTGGACCACCAACCCCAAGGGCGGCGGCGACGAAATCCCCATTACCGCGGCCAAACTCCACGCTGACGGTAAAACCGTGTCGCTGACCATGGACGGCATCAGACCCGGCTTGAATTTTGATCTGTCCTACGACCTGGATGCGGCAGACGGCGAGTTGATCGAAGGCACGATGTATGGCCGGGTGAATTTCATGCGTTGAGTGGCGAGGAGACCGCGATTTCGCCATGTTGCAGGTGAAATCCCGCGTCAATCGGCGAGATTAGGAGAATGTACCTCAAATCCGCATCTGCCCTTACAATGCGTCGCTCGCCGCGCGCGATGGCGGCTTTGACTTCGACCCAAACTCAGTCCCAGACCCTTGGAAGGAAAACCATGATTCACTCGATTCGTTTGTTCACCTTGTTGGCGCTGGCGGCGATGATCATTCGGCCGCAGAGCGTTCAGGCCGCCGTTGCGTTTGAAAAGGGCGACAGCATTTGCATCATCGGCAACGTGCACGCCGAACGGCAGCAGCATTTCGGTTATGCCGAAGCGTTGCTGCACCAACAGCTGCCTCAACACAATCTGACGATCCGCAACCTCGGTCACTCCGGTGATGAAGTCACCGCGCGCAACCGCGTGGACGGATTCGGCAGCGAGGATGACTACCTCAAGAAGTTCAAGACCGACGTGGTGTTCATCATGTTCGGCTACGGCGAGTCGTTTGCCGGTCCGGGCGGCGTTGACGGCTTCAAAAAGGCACTGGGCGATCGCATCAAGCACATCACCAGCCAGAAATACAACGGTGAATCAAACGCGCGCGTGGTGGTGTTCACACCGATCGCGCATGAAGACATCGGCGATCCGAATTTCCCTGACGGTAAGGCGATCAATAAGAACTTAAAGCTCTACGCCGACGCGGCGCGGCAGGTCGCCAGTGCGAACAAGGTGCCCTTTGTGGATTTGTTCACGCCGAGCCTGAAACTGTTCAATCAGACCAAAGCCAACCTGACCACCAACGGCATTTACCTCACGGCCAAAGGTCACGCCGCGATGGCGCCCGTGATTGTGGACGGCCTGCTCGCCAAAGGCGCGGGCAACGCGACGATCAATGAAAAGCTCCGCAAAGCGGTCGTCGACAAGAACTGGTACTGGCACCAGCGCTACCGCGTGACGGACGGGTTCAACGTGTACGGCGGGCGATCGCACAAAGCCTACGCGGAGAAGCTCACCAATCGCACGGTGATGGACCGCGAGATGGAAATCCTCGAAGTACAGGCGGCCAACCGCGACAAAGTCGTCTGGGCGATCGCCAAAGGCGGCGACCTGAAGCCGGACGATTCCAACACCCCGCCACACATCCCGGTCAAAACCAACCGTCCCGGCAAACTGCCCGGCGGCAAGCACGAGTTTCTGTCAGACGCCAAGGCGCTGTCCACGCTCAAACTGGGCAAGAACCTTAAGGCCAACATTTTCGCCTCACATGAGCAATTCCCCGAACTGGTCAACCCGGTTCAGATGGCGTTTGACGCGAAAGGCCGACTTTGGGTTGCCGCCTGGCCGACGTATCCGCACTGGAAGCCGCAATCCCCGATGAATGACAAGTTGATCATTCTCAAGGACACGGACGGCGACGGCAAAGCGGACAAGCGCACTGTATTCGCCGGCGATCTGAGTCAGCCTACCGGTTTTGAATTCTGGAACGGCGGCGTAGTGGTGTCGTTGCCGCCGCACATCGTCTATTTGAAAGACACGGATGGCGATGACGTCGCGGACTATCGCGAGATTCTGTTGCACGGCATTTGCGCCGGTGATACGCACCACGCCGCGAACAGTTTTGTCTACGGCCCCGGCGGTGGGATCTATTTCCAGGAGGGTACGTTCCATCGCACATCGACGGACACACCTTACGGTCCGGTTCGCATGAAGAACGGCGCCGTGTGGCGGCTCGAACCGCGAACAGGCAAGTTCTACGCCCACACCGCATACAACTTCGCCAACCCGCACGGTCATGTGTTCGACCGATGGGGGCAGGACTTCATTCACGATGGCACGGGAGCCGTGCCTTACATCGGCGCGGTGTTCACCGGCCGAACCTACGGTACACAGAAGCACGGCCGCGCGCCGGTGCTCTACAAACGTCGCACGCGACCTTGCGGCGGCACAGAGATTCTTTCCAGCTCCCACTTCCCGGAATCAAGCCAGGGTAACTTCCTCATCGGCAACGTGATCGGTTTCCAGGGCATTTTGCAGTACAAGTTCCAGGACAAGGGCTCGGCGTTTACGGCGACCGAGATCGAACCGGTTGTTTACGCCGACCCGAAAGAGCATCCGAACTTCCGGCCGATCGATATCGAAATCGGCCCAGACGGCGCGATCTACTTCACTGATTGGGTGAATCCGATCATCGGTCACCTTCAGCATCACATCCGCGACCCAAGCCGCGACGTGGAGCACGGCCGTGTGTACCGCATTACGTATGAAGGCCGTCCATTGCTTAAGGCTCCGAAGATCGATGGCGCTTCGACGGAAGAACTGCTCGAACTGCTTAAGTCGAAGGAAGACCGCGTTCGCTACCGCGCTCGTATTGAGTTGAGCAGCCACGACAGCAAGAAGGTGATCGCCGCCACGAAGAAATGGTTGGCCGGTCTGGACAAGAGTGGTGCGGACTTCGAGCATCATCAGCTTGAAGGATTGTGGGTGCATCAGCAGCACAATGTGGTGGACGAAGCATTGCTCAAGCGGGTGTTGGCCTCGAAGAATTTCCGCGCCCGCGCTGCCGCCACACGCGTGATCGGCTACTGGCAGGATCGGCTGAGCAGCCCGCTGGCACTGCTGACCAAATCGGTGAATGACGACGCCGGTCTTGTGCGCCTCGAAGCCGTGCGTGCCCTGAGTTTCGTGCCGAAGAAAGAGGCCGCGAACGTGGCGTTGCAGGCGACCAAGCACAAGATGGACGAGTTCCTGAATTACACGCTGAAAGAAACACTCAACGCGCTGAAACATTTTCAGTAATCGACAGCGTGAATGAAACGCGGCCCGCCGACGGCGGCGGGCATTGAAAATCTGATCGCCATGACACAACCCCCGGCCTGCCGGGGGCTGTGTCCTTTTGAAAGGCTGATGCCATGAAACAGGTTCTTGCATGTTGGGTTCTTCTGATTGTGGTGGGAACGATGGGTCGATCGGCCGATGCCGCGCCGGTCGTGTACGAAGGCAAGGCCGGGCTCGGCAAAGGCAAACACATCGTTTTCATCGCCAGTGATCACGAATATCGCTCAGAAGAAACGCTGCCCGCGCTCGCCCGCATTCTCGCCAAGCATCACGGATTCAAGTGCACCGTCGTGTTCGGCGTCAACGCCAAGGGTGAAATCCAACCCGGCGCCAGCAACGTGCCCGGCATCGAAGCGCTCGACGACGCCGACCTCATGGTCATCTACACGCGTTTTCAAAACTGGCCTGCGGACCAGATGAAACACTTCGACGACTACATCAAACGCGGCGGAGCGATCGTCGGCCTGCGCACCGCAACGCATGGCTTCAGAGGCATCCCCAAAGACAGCCCCTACGCGAAATACAACAACGGCTATAAAGGCGAGGAATTCAAGGACGGTTTCGGCAGGCAAATCCTCGGCGAGAAATGGGCCGGTCACTACGGCGGCAACCATCGTTCCAGCACGCGACTCGACATCGTCCCCGAACAGAAGGACCACCCCATTCTGCGCGGTGTGAAAAACATGTGGGCCAAGTGCGGCGGCTACAACACCAACCCGCTCCAACCCAGCACCGTCCTCGCCATGGCGCAACCGCTCAACGGCATGACGATCGATTCACCTCCCAACGAAAAAATGAAACCCGTACCCGGCGCGTGGACGCGCAGCTACAAGGGTGAAAAGGGCAACGAAGGCCGTGTCTTTACCAGCACGTACGGCGCATCGAATGACATTGAAAACGAAGGCTATCGCCGACTGTTGATCAACGGTTGCATCTGGGCAGCCGGTTTGGAGAAAGAAATCAAAGCTGATCTCAACGTCGACTTCGTCGGCAAGTTCAACGGAACATGGAGCCGAGGCAAAGGTCGACGCAAGGCGGGATTGAAGCCGCAAGATCTCGCGGGTTGGGATACGCCGATTGTTCCATTGCAGAAATAACAAATAGCCCCCGGCATGCCGGGGGTCACCGTTCGGTTAACAAAGCGATCCGGAAAACAATTTGAACGCCAATGCGTGTTGACGTTGCGCGATTTGGACGTCGTTGCGGAACCCGCCGCATGTGGCGGGCTATATGTTCAGTGATTACATTCAACGATGTGTCAGCGCAAACCTAAATTCATAGCCCGCATCATTTGTGAAAACAAACAACGTACGCGTGAGTAGTAAACGCGTACGTCTTTTGTGCGCGGAAAAATCTCCAACATAAAATCGGTGCGCTCGACCTTGCGCTTCACGCGCATAGCATTTCATGAGCGATTGTTGCTCCCCCGCCTGCCCCCTTCTTCCTTTCTTTACATGAGGTGCGTCGATGTTTGGAATTCAATTTCTCAAAGTCCCTCCCACGATGTTTGTGATGCAGTACCGTAAAAACAAATTGGTGCGCGAAGGTAGCGGCCTGTCTTTCTACTACTTCGCACCACATACGACAATTGTGCAAATCCCGATCGGCAGTAACGATATGCCCTTTGTGTTCGAGGAAGTCACCGCCGACTTCCAGGACGCCACGATTCAAGGCGAATTGACCTACCGCATCGCACGACCAGCACAGGCGGCGAAGGTGCTGGATTTCAGCGTGCGACCCAGCGGGC
>JANQKH010000834.1 GCA_028281215.1 Phycisphaeraceae bacterium
TTATCCGTCCACACCGGCACGGCGGAGGCAAAATCCATGATCTCGAATTCGCAGTAATACCACTCCGTGCGATTGGTCGCATCGGCGCGGGTGGCCGAGTGAAACGTGGCGGTCATCTGGTGCGTCGGCCGGCGTTCACTGCCGAAATTGTCACCGCCGACGTCAAGGTTCGGGTCGCGGCGCATCTTGCGCACCTGTTCCGCAGGGATGACAAAGCGAATGTTCCGCTCCTTCGCCAACGCCTGCAACGGCAACGAACTGCGTAACTTGGCGATCACGAACCACTGCTCGGCTTCGGTCATCACATCGCTCGACAGGTTGAGCACCTTGTCGGTGGAAATCACCCAAGGCCGACTGTCCGGTGTGCGATCGCGGAACACATCACTGCGCGCCAGACTCTGCGCCATTGCTTCAGCCATGGCGTTCAGATCGTCGACCGTCATGCGCGTGGAACGGCGAGCGGGTGTTGTCGCGCAACCGACGAGGAACAACATAAGCACGAGCAACACTGGCGCCACTGGCAGCTTGTCTGTAAGTGCCGGCGTCGACCGGGGATTCGGTTTCATTCCACGCACCGCAAAACGAACAACCATCGCACTGGTAGACGAGCTGCCAGCGACACGATGATTTCGCATTGCAGTTTCATGTTGTGGCACGGCAACCGCTCACTGTGCCTGTTTGATTTCGTAACGTTTGGTGAACACCAGTTCATTGGTTGCAAAGTTCACGAGCATGAACTCCATGTAGTACTGGTTCACCGGCCCGCGATTGAGGCGATACATGTCGCCATTGAGTGCGAACGTGTTGTTTGGATCGTAGTTCGGCGGACCGGCGGGTTGCACGTGATTGCCCACGCGTTCACGACCGGCGATCGCTTCCATCCGCGCCCGGTTCTCCACCCATTTGATGTGACCGCGCGCATGTTTGCTTTGCAGCAGATTGTTGCGGATGCGGCTGCGCACCATCTCGAATTCCTGCGTCGACACCAGCCCGCTGGTTTTGTTCATGATGTCACCGAGGATGACCGTGCTGCGGTCACCGCCGGGTTTGATCAGGTCGAGGTTGACCAGATCCTGCGCGAGCTGCTGGGAGACCTGATCGCTGAATTCCATGTAGGCGACCAGCAGCGGCCGAGCGTCGCGTCGCTCAGCGTCGGTGGTTACATCAGTGGAGATCCGGCCGGAACTGCTGCCGCGCGGGGGTATCGTCTGGCAACCGGCGAGCAGGCCTGCAAACAGCCCGGCAACGAGCACAAACACAGCCGTTTTCATTGTTGGCGTCATGGTGAACCTCAATTCTGTCGGGGTGATACGCTTTCGCCCATTCTACGGCACAGGGGCGGGGGCCGTTCACCAAGTGAAGTTTCTGCGGTGGGTTCGAGGTTCACTATTCATCGGAATTGTCAACCTGTGACGGTCAAATGAAATGCGGCACGCCACGCTGGGGTGATCAAGTGCAACATCCCCGTCCGACGCCCGATATTCAATCCTGCCGGGTCTGCAATGCCGTAATGATCTCATCATGCTCGGGGAATCGCCCGGCTTCGCGTTTGCTAAACAGCAGTTCTTCGCCCAGTTTGACTTCGAAGATACCGCCGCGGCCTTCGATGAGGGTTGGCTCGATGCCCAGTTGTTGTTTCAGCGCGTCCGCCAGACCGACGGCTCGGGGCCGATAATTTCACATCACGCAAAACTGAATACTGACCTGCATCACGAGGCTCCCAAAGAGTTCCGGGTTCGTATGGTAGAACGCATCGGCGGTCGCGGCCATCCGGTTCCCACACCCATTCCCCTGTTTTTGACCACGCGACGCAACGTTGCGGTCAAGCCGTGAAAGCGGGATAATGATGGGTTCAATCGGTGGGCGGGTCAGGAGCCCCTTGTTCCCGCAAGATCAAACCAGAACGCAGGAAGGATTTGATATGTCATTCGATTCGACCATCCACGCCAAAGCGGTGGAACTGACCAAACTCAGTTACGAAATGACCGCGGCGGCGGGGTCCGGCCATCCGACCACGGCGGCGAGTCTGGCGCACCTGACGGCCGTGCTCATGTACCAGCACATGCGCTATGAACCGGCGAATCCCGACCATCCTTCCAGTGATCGGCTGGTGCTCAGCGAAGGGCATGCCGTGCCGATCATCTACGCTGCGTGCGCCGACCTCGGTGTCGGCATTGGTAAAGACCCAGCCAACCTCAAGACCATGACGCGCGAAGACGCCATGACCTTGCGCGAGATGGACTCAGTCGTTGACGGTCATCCGAATCCGATCGAAGGTTTTCCATTCTTTGATGCCGCGACCGGTTCGCTCGGTCAGGGTTTGTCCGTTGCCGCAGGTTTGGCCGCCGCCGCGAAACTGGATGGGCTTGACAAGCGCATCTTCTGCATCATCGGTGACGGCGAAGCGCGCGAAGGACAAATCTGGGAGGCCGCCGATTTCATTATCGATCACGGCCTGTCCTCGGTCTGCATTATCTTTAACGCGAACGTCTACGCTCAGTCGGACGAAGTCAGCCCGCAACAGAACGCTGAAACACTGGCGAAGAAACTGGAAGCCTACGGCTTCGATGCCCACACGATCGACGGTCACAACCCAGGCGAAATCGTTGACGCCCTCAGCGCGCACGCCCAGGCCCAACACGACCCCGACGCCCGACCGGTCGCCATTGTCGCCAAGACACAGAAAGGCTGGGGAAGCCCCTCGCAGCAAGGGCATGGTCATCACGGCAAACCCGCCGCAGGCGATGATTTGGCTAAAGCGATTGAAGAATTGGAAGCAACCGGCCGATCCCTCGGCGCCACCGCTGACACCGCGCTGAAAATCGGCATGATGTCACCCGGCAAACCCACGCCGCCCGAACCCAAGCAGCCGGTCAACCTGACCGAAGCGTGTCAAGCGCTGGGGTTGGAGTCGTTGTTGGATCCGGAAAAAGGTTTGGCGACGCGGCGCGCGTACGGCATTGCCCTTCGCGCACTCGGCCACGCCAACCCGCGCGTCGTTGCGCTCGACGCCGACGTGAAAAACTCCACCTTTGCGGAAGACTTCTACAAAGACGAAGCGCTGACCGAACGCTTCCTCGAATGCCGGATCGCCGAGCAGAATATGTTCAGTGTGGCGGCGGGTCTCAGCGCCGGTGGCAAGGTGCCCTACTGCTCGACCTTCGCCAAGTTTGTTGTCCGCGGTTACGACCAGATCGAAATGGCCGTCAACAGCGGCGCGAATTTCAAAGTGGTCGGGTCGCACTCCGGTATCACCCTCGCTGCCGACGGCCCCAGCCAGATGTCGCTGCCGGATATCGCCTGGTTCCGCAGTTTCGCGACCGTCACCAACCAGAACGGCTACCCCGCGTTCTACCTGCTTAACCCGTCGGACGCTTTCCAGGCTTACGCGTTGACGGTGTCGATGGCGAACTACGAAGGCCCGGTCTACATGCGGACCATGCGCCCGAACACTGAGTTTCTCTATACCGACAGCGATGAATTCCACCTCGGCGGCGACGGTTTTGAGGTGCTCACCGAGGGCCGCGACCTGCTCATCGTCGGCACGGGTTACATGGTCCACGAAGCCAACCGGGCGCTCGATGCGCTGGATGAACAGGGCATCGACGCCACGCTGATCGACCTCTACCAGATCCCCTTCAACGAAGAAAAGATGCTCGACCTGGCCAACCAGCACAACGGCATGGTGTTGACGCTGGAAGACAACTACGGCGGCGGGTTTGGCAGCGCGATCGCCGACGCCGTTTCTTCGACCGGCGACGGGTTCACCGTGAACCAGATGTTCGTCAAGCGGATCCCCAAGAGCGGCCGGACCCCGGACGACCTGTTGGCGTACTGCGGCCTGACAGCCGATGATATTGTTAAGCAGGCGATGGCCATGCTGGAGTTGGCCCCCGCTTGAACCTAAACTTCTGGCGGGCAAACCGAGTGAGTTGGACATGTAGTCGCGTCGCGTGCGGTGCGTTCCCACCGGATGCGGCGGGGCAAAATACAGTCAACCGGTCACGGTCATTGTGCACAGGACGCGGCGACGCGTCAGCAGTTGTCAACCCGCACCTTTGTTGACGGGGACCACGCTTGTCGTTTGAACGATTCCGCCAGCTTTTCTACCGCATCAAGGGCACCTTCGAGAGCGAGCCCTGGACAGTTATCCTCGAACTGCTGGTCATCTGGATTCTCATCTACGCGATTGTCAGTTTCCTTCAGGGCACACGCGGCGCACGGGCACTCAAGGGGGTGCTGTTGCTGTTCGTGATCGCCACGCTTTTCATTCGGGTGATCATTCCGGAAGACAGCTTTGAGCGGCTGAACTACATCTACTCCGGCCTGTTCAGCTTTTCCGCGATCGCGTTG
>JANQKH010000895.1 GCA_028281215.1 Phycisphaeraceae bacterium
GGAAAGCTTCAATGACTTTGGGCTTGATTCCGGCGGCAATAAGACCACGCAGGGTGCTACGTTTGAATTGATTGCAAACTTCAGCGATCTGGTCGGCAAACACGCCTTGTTTGAAACTGGTGGCAACGGCGCGGGCATGGCTTTCTTTATCGACGGAGATCAATTGAGCTTTCAGGCGCAAAGTGCCGACAACCCGGCCAATCGCGCAACTGTGACGCTGACGCAGTCGGACGTTGACACGTTGGTCCATCTGGTCGGAACGATCAACACCACCACGGGAACAGTCGAACTGTTTAAGAACGGCGTGAGCGCCGGCTCGGCCACGGCTTCCGTAAGCCTTGGCGACTGGGCCGGCGGAGATGATTCCGGCCTTGGCCGAATCAGCGGCGGAGCAAACAGCATCACGGGTGGATCCGGTGGCACCTTTACCGCCTTTGACGGCAGTATCGCTACCCTTCGATATTACCGTGACAAGGTTCTCACCGCGTCAGAAGTAGCCGCCAACCATGCGTTTGCGAGGTCCGATGAAGCAGGATCTCTGTTCCAATGGGACGCGGGCCTCGATCCGGACGGTGGCATGGACGGCACGTTCGAGGAGAACAACCGGATCGCCAACGTGGGCGGCCGCAACCTGGCCCTCGGCGGTTCCGTGACCTACAACGGTTCGGCTTCGTCCGCCGCGCACAGCGAAATCACCGCGTCGTATGTCTTTGACGGCTCCAGCGGCGCGACGATGGGAAACTTTGAAACCGCACTGGACAACCCCACCAACGACTCGGCCTCTTTCGAGATTTACTTCAAAGCCGACGATCTCGTCGGACAGGAAGTCCTTTGGGAAGTGGGCGGCAGCGGCGACGGCTCGTCACTAACGCTCGACGGCGACACCCTTCAGTTCATCGTCAAAGACGGCAGCATCAGCGCGTCGGTTTCATCCTTGGCAACCAACGATGACTTCATCAAGGTGCTATCGGTCATCGACCTTGAGCGTGATATGATTCAATTGCTGGTCAACGACACCGTCGTCGGCTCCGCGGTCTTTACCGGAAGCGACTGGGCTGGCAGCGATGGTTTGGGGCTGGGTATTCGCAACGGTACGGTCGGCGGCACCGGCGGTGTGCTGGGCAACATCAATAACTACGGCGGCTTTGAAGGCGAGATCGGCATCTTCCGTTTTTACAGCCAGGCCTTGACCGTTCTTCCAGAACCGAGCACAGCCACACTTGGCATGATCGCCGTCGCAGGCATGCTGATTCGGCGACGACGGGCGGCGTGAGTTGAATTCTCAAATGAAAGAACTAAACCCCGTCTTGCGACGGGGTTTTCTATTTGGCGCGCTCGATCAATCAGCAATCAATCCAACCACGCCGGCCACTTGACTTCCCGCTGGTTCACCGCTGGGCCACCCAACTCCAACACGTGTTCCTCGATTTCTTTGACGCGCTTGGCCGCCAGTGCCTTCATGGCTTTCACCTTGTCCGGGAACTCGGCACTGAGGTCTTTCTGCTCGGCCGGGTCGTCTTTCAAATTGAACAGCGCAGGGCCTTGTTTGGTCGCAGGGATTTCTTTCACTTGATCGACGTAGAGTTTCCAGTCGCCGACACGGATGGCTTGGAACGTCGCCCAGCCGTGCCAGAAAAGGATTTCGTTGCGCGGGTGTTTGTCCGCCGACTTGCCGGTCAGCGTACCCCACACGTTCATGCCGTCCAGTTTTGGTTTCGATCTGGCGAACACATTCGGATCGATGTCACAGACGTGCGCGAGCGTCGGTAACACATCGATCGCAGCGACAATATCATCGATCACGCGGCCGGCTTGAATTTTGCCCGGCCAACGCACGATGCACGGCACGCGGTTCCCGCCTTCCATCGCGCTCCACTTCATTCCGCGAAACGGCTTCGACCGCGCCCACTTGCGCTGACCGGGTTCCACGCCGTTGTCGGAGATAAACACAACGATGGTTTGCTCGTCGATCTTCTGTTCTTTGAGCGTTCGCAGGATTTGTCCAACACGATGGTCCAGTTCTTCCACCACGTCGCCATAGGCCGCGTTGTTGGACTTGCCTCTCCAATCCGGGTGCGCCTGGGCGGGAAAGTGCGGCGCGGTGTAGGGCAGATAGATGAAGAACGGCTTATCGCGTTTGGCTTTGATGAAGCGAATCGCCTCGACAGTGAACTGTTCACTGAGTTGACGGTTATCGAATGGATTTTCGATCAGTTTGCCGTCGCGAAACAGCTTTTTCGTCTGGTTGTTGCTTTTGGTGATGTAGTACGCACTATCGAAACCCTGATTCATCGGCAGCATCGATTTGCCGTCGCCCATGTGCCACTTGCCGACAATGGCGGTGTCATATCCCGCCGACTTGAACACCTCCGCGATGGTAAGCGCTTCGGGCGCAAGGCCGTTCTGCGGATGGATCCGGTACCCCACCACACCGCCCCGCCAACCCAGGCGAATCGGATAAGCCCCGGTCATCAACGCCATCCGTGACGGCGTGCAGACCGTGTTGCCTGAGTAGAAACTCGTGAGGCGCACACCTTCCTTGGCCATCGTGTCAAGCGCCGGCGTGCGGATCACCTTGCTGCCGTAACAAGACAGATCGTTGTAAGCCAAGTCGTCCGCCATGATGACAACCACGTTAGGCGGCGCGGCAGCGGCGGTCGACGTGAGGATGAGTAAGGCGAAAAGGATTTTCATGATTTCTCCGATTGCGAAATACAGGGAAGGCAAAGTCATGAATCGTCATTCGATTTTCAATCCGTCGCCACGATGATGACGAACTGATAAGATACCCGGTACTGTCGGACGGAGAACCAGTCATGCGTTTGATCCGCTCGATTGCTTATGTGGCACTTCTTTTGATCGTGTTCGGTCACGCCCAACCTGCATGGCCTTCGACTACCGATCCGGGTTCAACGGCCGGTTCAGGCAGTTCTGATCCCAAGCCGCCGCCCACGCATTGCACGGTGCTGGCTGTGCAGAAACACGCTCAGTATCGGGAGGCGAAGTCCAAGCCCTGGAAACGGATCAACGTGGGTGACCGCATTCCGTTGAGCGGCGAGATTCGCGTGGGCCTTCGCTCCAGCGTGGTGCTTCAACTCGGGAACATCCAAAAGACGGTTGACCGGCTGAGTATGTTTGCCGTTGACCGCGCGTTCTTATACAGAGACCCGTTGAGTAGATAGCAATTTGTGTACTTTTACCAAGGTGCCAGCCACTTCAAAAAGAGATTTTGGAATTTTGCCAAAGATTAC
>JANQKH010000001.1 GCA_028281215.1 Phycisphaeraceae bacterium
GACCAGTTGAGCGTTTTTCATCACCAGCAGGCAGGCAATGTCCAGTTCGCTTAAGCGCTCGACCGCTTCTTGAACCGTGGCGTCGGAATCAATCGTGGCGACCGGTGTGGACTGCACGGCTGTGACCGGCTCCTCGCACAATGCCTGTTCCAGAGCATCCTCATAATCCGGCGGCTCGAAATTGGCCAGGGGATCTTCAAAGTCCTCGGTACTTGTTGGTTGTCGTTTGCGATCGCTCATCACGCACCCTCCCGTTCTGGCATGGCTTGGGTTTCGCCGGCGCGGCTGGTCATGACCGGATGGGGAAAATGGTCGGCAACATATTCCGCCAGGCCACGCTGGCCGGTCAGGCCGACCGCAACATCGTGTTCATCGACCACGATGATGAATCGCAGGTTGTGTTCGCGCAGTGCGTCGACCACGCGAATGATCGGATCGGTGAGGCGCACCTGATCCCAAGTGTCGGCCATATAGTCGCCGACGGACTGGTTCAGCGCCTCGCGATCGCGGGCCAGCAGATCGATCAGGACGCGCTCGGTGAATTTTCCAAGGGGTCGTCCGGCGTCATCGACGATCACGACGCAACCGAGGCCGGCGTCGCGCATCAGTTGGGTGGCGTGTTGGATGGATGTACGGCCATCGACGGTGATTGCTTGGCGCAATTTGAGTTTGGAAACCGGTTCGTTGAGGATGTTCTGTTCAAGTCCCATGACATTACCTCCACGAATGCATTGTCATGGGTTCGCGGTCGGCCGCTATGGGGCCGGCCCCGATGACAGCATCGGTGTGGTTCGCATGCCGACCGGGTTATCGCTTGAACACACTCTTGGGAATCCACGCGGTCAAGCCGCAGTGCGGACAGCGCCATTCTTCCTTGAACGCGGAGCGGCCGGCCCACATGCCGTCCTGCTTGACTTCGCCGGTGCGCTCCCACTTCTCGCCGCAACCGGGGCACTTGGCCATCGCTTTATTGAAGAGGGTTACCACGATGATGACCACGACGATGAAAGCGGCGATGCCGAGATAGAAGTGCAGGTCGGACATGAACAACCATTTGAACAGCCTACGCAGCGCTTCGCACATCGGACACATGTGACAAGAAACGTGCAGGAGATTGCGATGCGACGGGTGTGTTCGGCGGGCAAGGTTGGTAAGGCTGGGCAGTGTTCAGGACAAACAATACTGTCTTTGATTTACGTCAATTGATAGGCAAGGTAAGAATTAAATCCGGATTTTTGATATCGCCAGCTTGCATGGCCATCAATGTTGATAATAGCGAAAAGACGTTGATTGAGTGTGTTTTGTCGCGACCCAAGTAGTAATTCTTTCCCTCGTAATTTACAGCGATATGCGGAGATTGAGTCTGTCTGGTGGAGACTTTTAGCAGAGATGGGGTTTTGGTAACTGATATCGCACTATCCGAGTTCTGGTTGTTGAGTTTCTTGAATTTTGAATTCAAACTGTTGTGTACGTCATTCGGAAGGCTTTGGGCAACATAACGCATCGATTCAATTGGCGATGCAGGAATGTACCGAATCCTAAATAATCGAAAACCTTCATCTCCATCCGCTTGTCCAAAACCTTCTGTGCCAGCTTGCAGGACAATTCGTATCGGTTTAGATTTGCTGTTAGAGTTTATTGACGCTCCGTTTACAGATTCGATGAATGTTTTGCATGCCTCGTCTTCTTGGCAGTGTATGTCAATAACGATCTGGTCTACTGTACCTCCGCCGCTTCGGGGCCCGGGTTCTTGCGATGTGATTTCGGTTGATCCAGTCTTGTTGCCTTGGGCATCCTTTGTCACACGGATTTCATGCTTTTCGACATTTGTTGCTTTTGATTCAAGCGCAATCCGCCTAACCCGGATTCGAAGCTTTCTTTCTAATTGCAATTGCCGCAAGGCACGAATTGCGATGATTGTCCTCTTCGCCGGTGATTTCTCAGGGAGCGCATTGCTCAGTTTCTGATAAAAATCCGCAGCGGGATCAGATGTTGAATCAATCGGGTGAGATCGTGTCTGCATTGATTGCGCAGTTACGGATCGCTTCCCCGAATCACGATTGGTGACATTGGGATTGTCGTCTGGCTTGCTCTGATCTATCGACGCCGGAGATTCTTCTTGGGGAGCATCAGGGCCTTCCACATCAAATCGCAACACAGTCAAGTAGAATAGATCGTCGATAGCCCAATCGGACATGGCGAGCAGACCGATGTGTTCCGTGCTGATTGGAGAGTAGATCTGTTTGACGAGTGCGTCACCTTGGATCGGACGATAACGCACTGTCGGTGTTTCGGAATAGGAAAGTTGCCCTTGAAGGCTGTATGTTTTTGATGCAGATTCGGGAAGTGTGGCGGAAGCGCTGCCGTTCGCACCGGCGGACATGAGAGACGTAATGTCGGTGATTTCAAGGAACAGTGGCATCCTGTTCTGGCTGATGCGCAGTATGTTGATCAACAACTCTTCTTCATTTGTCTTGTGAATCGCAGAGTTGAATCGGCCTCGTCCTTGCTTAATTCCTTCGGAGCCCAGTATTTGGCAGCCTCCATTCAGAAAGATTACTGTCGCGGCGACGACTGCCCAAGTGAGGGTGCGCATCGATATTCCTTCCAGTAGAGTTGTGAGACCAACACTTTACCGCAAGAACTTCGAATCAGGCACCAATATTCCACTATTCCAAAAATATTTTTTGGATTTGAATCAAGTTTCAATAACGTAGATTTCTGCTTTTCACGCCGCCGAGTGCTGACGTGAAAGTTGCGCGGTGGGTGTGGCGGTGCGCTGTTGCGTTTCGATGTACACGCGCGGCACGCGCGGCGAAATGCGGCAGAGCATTTCGTAAGGGGATGAATCGGCCATGCGGGCCAGGTTCGGCAGGCTGTGCGGCATCGTGTTGTCGGGGCTGACCAGTTCGACCACGTCATCGACTTGCGCGAGTGGCGAGTCGAGTTGTTTCGCTTTGCCAGCGGCGCGTTTGCTTCCCTTCGCGCCTCCGTGATTGCCGGGTGTCAGGTCGATGATGATCTGATCCATATTGACTCGGCCCACGACGGGCGCGAGGATCGTGCGAGGTTGTGATTCGCCGTCACGTCTACGGAGGACGCCGACGTAAGCCTGGTTGCCGAGGTTGAGCGGATAACCGTCACCGTAACCGACCGGCACGATGCCGAGGAAACTGTCGCGCGACAGGCGGTGTGTGCCGTTGTAGCCGACGGATGCGCCTTTGGAGTATTGCCGCACATGAACGAGTTTGCTTCGCCAGCGCATGACGGGGCGCAGGTTGTCGATGTGAGTGTTGATTGAATCGTCAGCCGAGACGGTTAGCGCGCTGTACCCAAGCAGGCCGAGGCCGACGCGGGTCATGTCCATGTGATATTTGCTGTGTCGCAACGATGCGTTGGTGCTTGCGGCGTGGCAGATGGCATCGGCGGGGATATAGCGATAGTTGCTCGCCAGTGTTTTGCGAAATCGCTGGTACTGTTGTTCGGTTGTTTTCGCGTCGCAGTCGGCGGCGGCGAAGTGCGTCCACACGCCGGCGAGGCGAACATGTCGAAGCTTGGGAATGTGCCGGACAACCTGGTTGAATTGTTCAACGTTCAGCCCGCCGCGACTCATGCCGGTGTCGAGTGCGAGATGGACGGGCACCTGGCAGCCGCAACTTTCGCCGAAGCCGGCGACGACGAGCAACTGGTCCGGCGAGTCGACGGAAAAGTGAAGCATGCCTTCGACCAGAGCGTTGTGCAGCCGCACGGTTTGCGGTTTTTCACGGACGGGCATCAGCATCAGGACCGGCTTGGTCAGCGGATGTTGCAGCAGTTCGTCAGCCTGGGAAGGGGAGTAGACGGCGAGCACGTCCACGCCAACGGTGTCCAGCGCAAGGCCGAGTTCTTTGGCGCCGAGGCCGTAGGCGTCGGCCTTAACCACACCGCAGAGACGTGGTTGGACGACATCGAGCAGGCCGGCGCCGGCCGGTGAATCGATGGACCGCGGCGCAAGCATCGCGCGCCACGTGCGCACGTTGTGCTTCAGTCCCGCGAGATCGATTTCAACCCAACTGGTGTCCGTCATACGTGCCTCTTGAAGACTCCGTTCCGAGCAGGCAAAGTCAAAGGGGAGAACCCTTCCGTTTGTATCAGCGAAATGGGCTGATTAGAATGAAATTTCCTGCCTGTGCAGGACGTCGAACCGCCCTCCGTGGCGACCCGGCGACATTGTAATGATCGCGAGCCATCAGCAGTCAGCTTGGGGTCTTGAATGTGTGGGCTGGTCCCAATTCGCTCTCGCGGAAGGGGGCCGTTAACCCGCCAAGACGTCAAGCCGAAGGCTGATGGCTCGTCCCGGGATTGATCCGCGCTGTCTCTTTGTCAGAGCCGTCGCCGCGGCGCAATCCCACACACCCACCCGCCCGCGGGAAATGAGACCGTCATGCCAGAACCCACCGAAGCGCCAGCCGGCGAATCCGCATCCGAAACCAACCCTTCCCCGGAAAGTGACGCGTTCCACACCACCGAATCCGGTGACGTTGAGAACATTTTCGACGCGACACAAACCTTCGCCGATCTCGGTCTGCGCTCCAGTGTCTGCAAAGGCGCCAGCAACATGGGCTTCGACAACCCGACCGACATTCAGGCTCAGCTCATCCCGCCGATCCTTGCCGGCAAAGATGTGATCGGTCAGGCGCGCACGGGCACGGGCAAAACCGCGGCGTTCGGCATGCCCATCCTTCACCTGTCCAGCAAAGACACGCCCATGCAGGCGCTCGTCCTCGTCCCCACGCGCGAACTCGCTTCACAGGTCACCGGTGAACTGGCCGACCTCGGCAAATTCACGCCCATCAAAGCCACCTGCATCATCGGCGGCGAATCCATGCGCGACCAGCGCGAAAGTGTCAAACGCGGCGGGCACATCATTGTCGGCACGCCCGGTCGCATCATGGACATGCGCGATCGCGGACAAATCCATTTTGACAACCTCAAGTTCGCCGTGCTCGATGAAGTCGACCGCATGCTCGACATCGGTTTCCGTGACGACATCCGCAAAATCCTCGGCAATATCAAACACGAACACCAGACCATCTTCGTCTCCGCCACCATCGAAGACGAAATCGAACGCCTTGCCCGGCGGTACATGAAAAAGGATGCGGAAAAAATCATCTGCGTCAGCGGATCGCTCACCGTCTCGCTCGTCGATCAGCAATACATCCCCGTGCAGCCTTGGGACAAGCGCACGCTCCTGTTGAAAATCCTCAAACAGGAAAAACCCGACACCACCGTCGTCTTCTGCAAAACCAAAGCGACCGTCGACAAACTCTTCCGCTACCTGCGCGACAAGAACGTGCAGGTCCGTTCCATTCACGGCAACATGCCGCAGAACAAACGCACACGCGTGATGGATTCGCTGCGCAAAGGCAACACCGATGTGCTGATCGCTTCGGATTTGGCGGCGCGCGGGCTAGATATCGATCACATCACCCACG
>JANQKH010000027.1 GCA_028281215.1 Phycisphaeraceae bacterium
GGCAAGGCTGGCAGGGTGATGGTGTGGTGGTCGATCATGGTCTGGCGGGTTGAGTTGAGGCGGGGGCGGCCTTGCTGGCGTCGCGGAATTCTCCTAAACTACCATCGTCCAAGAGCATGGGTGGGTTTCGCCTTTCGCGGTCGCCCCGATTTGTCGGCTCCCGCACACGAAAGGTCTCCTTGCTCGATGGCATGGTTACGCGTGGAAGACTTGATCGGATCAACGGGACGAGTCGTGTCGCGCCCCAGCGTCACTTTGTGTCCATGACCAAGGTCCAAGCGCAGCAGCGCGTTGTTCGAAACATCATCACAGGGTTCAACCATGGCAAAAATGTTCTACAGTTTGCAGGAAACCGCTGAGAAGCTCGGCGTCTCCGAAGACGATGTCCGTGAGATGGCCGGCGCAGGCAAACTTCAGCAGTTTCGCGATCGCGACAAGCTGATGTTCAAGCGCGATCAAGTCGACTCCATCGCCACTTCATCCGCTGAGGCCCCCGGCGATGCTGACTCGATCATGGAAGAAGCGACCGGCTTGTCCACCGGCTCGATTCCGCTCGACGACACCGGTCTGTCCACCGGCGAAATCCCGCTCAGCGAAGGCGATCAGATCGACCTTGCCATTGAGGACGATGTGCCCGGCGCCGCCGACAAGAGCGAAGACTCCCGCATGGCTACGGGCATCAGCGTGTTCGACGCCGGCGAAATCGACGAAGCCGACCCTCACACGCAGACCATCGTCCAACCGCTCGACGATGAAGAAGAACTCGCGCTTGAATCGGTGGGATCCGGCTCCGGCCTGCTCGACCTCACGCAGGAGAGCGACGACACCAGCCTCGGCGCGGAACTGCTTGACGAAATTTACCCCGGCGGCGAAGAAGGCTCCGACGCGATGCTTGAATCGCCCGCCAGTTCCTCCGGTGTGTTCGACCCCGCGTTCAGCGGTGAGTCGGGCGCCAGCGGATTGGAATACCACGCCGCCGCGCCGGCCGAAACCGTTTTCATCGAAACCGAAGACGCCCCCGACCCCGGCGGCAACGGCCTGGCGCTGGGCTTCATGCTCGTCGCCTTTGTGGTCGTCGTGGCCGCCTTCATCGTCGCGCTCAGTGCGGCGCTGGGTGTTCCCGACCGACTGACCCAGCAACTCGCGGGCGCCGCGGAAGTAAGCGCCGACGGTTCAGGCAGCCCGATCCTGATGTATTCCGGCATTGCCTTGGGCGCCATGATCGTGTTCGGCCTGATCGGCTTCTTCGTTGGCAAAAGCAAAGCCTGAGCCCACCAACAATCTGCTATAATGCACGAACGAAAGCTGAGGGTCTGTTGTTGGAGACCTGCCCGCGAGGCGGGATTCCGACATAGACGTTCAGCTTTTTCTTCGTTTAGAGCAACGTGAAATAAGACGGAATGCATACCATTAGCCCCGGGTTTTGCCCGGGGACCACCCCAAGTATTGAAGAATAGCCCGCGGCAGATCTGGGGGCTAAAAGTCCGTCGTCCGTACGTCCGGGCCTGCCCGGACTGGAATAAAACACCAAGTTGCAAACGTGTCCGGGCAGGCCCGGACCTACCCGGCCAAACCGCCATGACACTCAGTTCCTACGGAAAACAAACCTGGTCCATCTGCCTGGGTATCGGCGTGGTCATCGCCATCGTCTTTGCCGCGCTGCAATGGTGGTGGGCGATTGCGATTCCCGTCGTGTTCACGTTTTGCGCGCTGGCGTTTTTCCGTGATCCGCATCGGGTGATCCCCACCGATCCGAACATCCTGGTCAGTCCCTGTGACGGTAGCGTCAGCAGCATTCATGATGTGCTGAACTTTGAGCCGTTTGAAGGTGAAGATGCCGTGTGCGTCCGCGTGTTCATGAGCCTGCTCAGCGTGCACGTCAACCGCGCGCCGTGTGACGGTGTGGTCGACAACCTCGTCGATCAGCCGGGCAAATACCTCAGCGCCTTGAACCCCGCGTCCGCAGAAGAGAACACCTGGAAGCGCTTCGTATTACGCGATGCGGAAACGAACCAACCCGTCGCCGCCGTCCGCCAGATCGCCGGCCGCATCGCCCGCACCATCGTGTGCGGCTCGAAGGAAGGCGACCAACTCAAACGCGGCGAACGCTTCGGCCTGATCAAGTTCGGGTCCACCACCGAGTTGTACGTCCCCAAACGATTCGATCCCCAGGTCGTCGTCGGCAAAGGCCAAAAAGTGGAAGGGGGGTTAACCGTCCTCGTGAAAATCACCGCGGCAACGCCCGAGCAGGGAGCAGACCACACAGAGTCAACTAGTGAAACGCCGGCGATCGTGACCAATTGACCACCCGCCAATCAGCAATTGACTAATCCGCCGCCTTCTCAGCAACATCCCGATAATTCGCCCGAAAAAATGCCGTCCAGCGCAGGCGATCCAGATCACGATGATCGCCATTCTTCCAATTCTGTTTCACACGCGAAACGAAATCCTTGAGCGTGGATTTCGCTAGGTCGTGTTGCGCATGGGACGGATCCTCGAGCGCCGCGCGCCAGTCGTCCTTGACTTCTTCCGGCCAATGCAGGATCAGGTCGGGCGGCATCTTGTGGAATTGTTCGAGCAGCGCCGCCTTTTTTTCGCCGTCTTCCAAAGCATGGATCGCCTTCCAAGCGGCAACCAGATCGTCGTGGATGTCAATCGCCATCGCGTGTGAGATCGTCGCGACCGTGCTGTAAAAGTCAGCCATGCCCGGCGGAAATGGCTGAGCCAGATCGACGAACGGATCGATGCGGTCTGTCCAATGTTGCATTTCATCCGGCGTGAACAGGTCGCGGCGAATCGGGACGCGACGCAGTTCGAACTTCACCGGTCCGTTTTCCGCGCCGACTTGACGTTGCAACAAACGCTGTCCGGCTTTGCTCAGCGTCCACAGCACAAACTCGTTGGCCAGCGCCTGGTTCGGCGCGCCGTGCAGGATGCTGATCGGATCGGCGTTGATCGTGGTCATACGCGGCGGATCAACGTAGCCGTCGCGGTTGCCGCCCTCCCTTTCCGCCTGGTGTCGGCCGTAGAAGTCGATGCACATTCCCGCGGCCGCTTCGCCGCTGGACACATCGACCGGCACCTTGCTCGATGAAGCTGTGAAGTACCGTGCATTGGCAAACGAAGCGCGCAGCACACGCCAGCCTTTCTCCCAGCCGAGCCGTTTGAGAATGCCGTTATACGTTTGCGTGATGGAACCGGAATGCCCGGGGTCCGCCAAGGCGATTTCGTTGCGGAAGACCGGGTCGGCCAGGTCGGTCCATGTCTTCGGCGTGGGCAGTTTGCGCGACTCGATCACGTCGTTGTTGTAGACGATGCCGAAGCTGGACAAAGCCGTGCCGAGCCAGCGTTTGTCCGGGCTGTAAAGTTTGGCGCCGGCGATGTCAGCTTGCGGGTAGATCGCTATGAGTTGTTCATCGGTGATATCGACCGGCGTGGAGATGGTGTATTCGAGTTGCTTGCCGTCGGAAGATTCGGCTGACCGCGGTTTGGCCAGTTGTCCGTGTTCGTAATCGCCGCCACCGAAGAAGATGTCGATGCCGACGCCGCCGAGTGGTTCGCCGGCTGCGAGCGCCCGTTGGGCTTCGGCTTCAAACTCGGCGATGGTTTGTTTACGGAGATCACTCGTGCCGCCGCTGGAACGCCAGTCGATGAACACCGCCGGCTTGCCTTGCGCTTTGCGGTACCGGTTGAACCCCGCGGTAAATTCTTTGCGAAGCTGCTCGTTGTGCGGGCTGCGAATGATCAACTTCTCTGCCGACTGCTGCAACGCGTCGTCGCCCTTTGGGCGCATGGCAAACGGCACGCCCACCACCACGGCGATCAATATCAGCATCACAATGCGACCGAACCAGTTGACCATGATTCACCTGCCGCATCTTACCGCGTACACTGGCGGCGTGGAATCAATGAAAAGCTCAGTTGCGCGGCCGGTGACACGTTGGGCGAACGGCGAACCGTCGCCGGCGGATGATCGCGTGGCCGTCGAAGAGCCGCTGGAAATCCGCATCGGCGAAAAACCACTCGCGGTCACGATGCGCACACCCGGACACGATCGTGATCTGGCGGCCGGCTTCTGCCTGACCGAAGGCGTGATTCAGCATCCGGATGAACTGGTCGGCATCGAACCATGCATCGAAGCGGACTACGGCAACATCGTTGTTGTTTTGTTGACCGACGAAGCGCGGCAGCGACGAAGCAGTGAGATCAAGGGTGCATCGCGTGAACTGTATGTCAGCAGTTCATGCGGTTTGTGTGGCAAGCAGTCGATCGACCGGATTCAGCAATGCGTGTCGCCGATCACGAATCAGTTCACGGTGCAGCGAAGTGTGGTTCAATCGTTGCCGGAGAAGTTGCGGGCCGCCCAGGCGACGTTTGACGAAACCGGCGGCCTGCACGCAGCCGGATGTTTTACACCGTCCGGTGAGTTGAAGATGCTGCGCGAAGACGTCGGCCGACACAACGCGGTGGATAAACTGGTCGGCGCCGCTCTGCTCAGCGGACAGACTCCGATGCGGCAGCGCATCCTGCTGGTGTCGGGTCGAACCAGTTTTGAAATCATGCAGAAAGCTGCGATGGCGGGCATTGCCTTCGTCGCGGCGGTCAGCGCACCGAGCAGCCTGGCGGTCGACTTCGCCAAGGCGATGAACATGACCCTGATCGGTTTTCTGCGGCCGGGACGGATGAATGTGTATCACGATGCGGGGCGGTTGGTTGAGTGATGTGTGGTTGATTGATTACCCTTAGGCTTGGGATCCGCCTTGGGACCACGCCGAAACTCCAGACTTTGCTTCTCAACAGCGGCACGCCACAACGAAATTCCAAGCATGCCCGATGGCAGAGGCATGGGCTAAGGGAATGCGTTCACCGTTGCTCCCGCGCCGCCGCTTTTTTCTTCGCCTTGGACACCTGCATGAACAGGATGATCGCGGTGACGATCAGGGCGATGGCGATCGGCCAGCAAAGCAGCATGAATGTCGCCATCGTGTTGGCGTTGCTGCGTTCGGACAGGGGCATCGACACGCCCATGAGCAGCAGTGTGCCCCAGACGGCGGGGATCATGACGATCAGGCCGACGGTCAGAAGGATCGGCGCCATGGTGGCTTTCATCGCATCGCCGGAGGTGGCGGCGGAGAGGCGGCCCTGCCGGCGCTTGGCTTTGCCGGCGGCGACGGGCGCGGCGGTCACCGCGGCGAACTGTTCCATCTCGGCCGACTCTTCCACTTCGCCGTCCCCGTCGGCCACGGTGGCGAGCGCTTCGGCGTGTTGGGCGTGTTCAGCCTCCAACTCGGCGTCTACTTCCGCTTCCGGTTCGGCTTCCGCTTCGATGGCCGTGTCTGCCTCAGAATCATCCTCGGTGTCATCGAACACCGCTTCGGCGATCACCTCTTCTTCAGTCTCCGCAGTTTCTTGAACCTCGTCACCGGCCGGCGCGGCAGGGGATGTCGCTTCCTGTTCGGTCGCGTCATCTAGTTCAAACGCGGGTTTGACCGCCTGGTCGTCGGACGGTTCGGCTGGGGATTCGGCTACCTGTTCGGCACCTTCGAGTGAGGCGAGGGTGTCCTCATCAAGGCCCGGTTCGTTGTCGGCGAGGTTGCCGAGCAGGTCGGCTAAATCATCGTGACTGGAGCTTGCGGTCATGGGGTGTTCCTGTGCTGGCGACAGGGCAGTGTAACCGAAAGCCGTGCGATTCCCCGAACGGTCAGGGGTGATTACACTACCTCGCATGTCGCAGAACAAACGGAATGGATCCGCGCCGCGCACCAAAGCCGGCAAGGGCAATGGACTGACCTACGCTGACACCGGCGTCGACATTGAGGCCGGCGACGAAGTTGTCGATCGCATCAAGGGCCACATGCGCAAGACATACGGCCCGCGCGTGTTGGGCAAGCACGGCGCGTTCGCCGGCATGTTCCGCCTCGACTACAACGAAAAACTATTCAAACGCAACTACCGCGACCCCGTGCTGGTCAGTTGCACCGACGGCGTCGGCAGCAAGGTCAAACTCGCATGCGACCTGGGCATCTACAACACGGTCGGGCAGGACGTGGTGGCGATGAACGTCAACGACCTGATTGTGCAGGGCGCTGAGCCGTTGTTTTTTCTGGATTACATCGGCGTGCACAAAGTCGATCCGCCGGTCATCGCCGACATCGTCGAAGGCGTCGCGGACGGCTGCCACCTTTCCGGCGCAGCGCTGCTGGGCGGCGAAACGGCGGAACTGCCGGACCTTTACGCGCCGGGCGAGTTCGACTTGGCCGGCTTTGCCGTGGGGGTGTGTGAACTGAGCCGCATCGTGGACGGTTCGCGCGCTGAAGTGGGAGATGTGATCCTCGGTCTCGCGTCGGTTGGTGTGCATTCGAACGGTTATTCGCTCGTTCGCGCGGTGATCGACAAGGCCAAACTCGACGTTGACCGTGTCTATCCCGATCTGCATGCGGAGCAGACGCTCGGCCAGGTGTTGTTGACGCCGACGCGCATTTACGCCAAGTCGATCGTCAAAGCGATTCGCAAATACAAGGTCAAGCAGGTGATCTCTGCGATGTGTCATGTGACCGGCGGTGGGCTGCCGGGCAATGTGCCGCGTGTGTTGAACGATGAGATCGATGCGAAGATCGATCGCAAGTCGTGGGACGTGCCGCCTGTATTCGACTTCATTCAAAAGCACGGCAACGTGGACGACGATGAAATGCTGCGCGTATTCAACATGGGTATCGGTTACCTGGTGGTGGTGAGGCCGCACTTCGCCGACTCGGTCAGCAAACTGCTGAAAAAACAGGGCGAAACGGTGGTCAAGCTCGGCAAGATCGTCAAGGGTTCGGGTAAGTTGCAGTTGAAGTGACATGGCGCGGCGCGAGATCAAGATCATTTCCGGCGGCCAGATCGGCGTGGACCGCGCGGCGCTCGACGCGGCGCTGGCATGCGGCGCGCCGTGTGGCGGCAAAGTGCCGCGCGGGCGACGGGCCGAGGACGGTCGCATCGACGACCGCTACCCGATGACCGAGTTGGACAGCGCCAACTACGCCAAGCGAACACGGCACAACGTGCTCGACTCGGATGGCACTGTGATCGTTTACGTCGACGCCATGACCGGCGGCACGCGTTTGACCGAGCAGCTATGTCAAAGCCTTCGTCGACCGCTGTTGGCGATCGACATCGCCGAAGTGTCGCACGAGCAAGCCGTCGCCGACCTGATCCATTTCGTGGACAAGCATCGCATTGCCATGTTGAATGTAGCCGGGCCGCGGCATGCCGAGCCCCTGGATACCGGTACGTTCACCTGTCGCCTGATCACCGCGTTGTTGATCGAATGCGGGTATGATGGCGTTGACACCTCAACCACGGAGTGAACGATCATGGGACGATGGATGATGCTATTTCTGGCCGCGCTGCTGGGACTGACCGGTTGCAGCGAGTTGAAAAACGTGCTGCAAGGCATGGATAAACCATCGGCGCGCATCACCGGGGCGAGTCTCGACAGCCTGGACCTGGAAGGCGTGGGCTTGGCGTTCGATGTCGAAATATCGAATCCCTACAGCGTGCCTTTGCCGCTGGTGAATCTCGACTACGCGCTGGCAACCGGCGGCAAGCGATTCCTCAGCGGTAACGCTGACGTGCAGGGCTCGGTGCCGGCGAAAGGATCAAAGACGATCAAGGTGCCGGCGAAGGTGACGTTCGCCGGTCTGCTCAACACGGTTCAAAGCGTCAAGCCCGGATCGGTGATTCCCTACACCGCTGATCTCGGATTATCCGTCGATGCGCCGGCCGTCGGTCAACTCAATCTGCCGTTGCGCAAGACCGGTGAACTGCCCGTGCCCACCGTACCGAAGATCGAACTGGCCGGCGTGGAATGGAAAGAGTTGAAACTGCAAAACGCCGAAGCGGTGCTCAACATCAAGATCGGCAACACGAACGATTTCCCGCTCGACTTGAGCAAACTGGATTACGGTCTGTCGCTGGGCGGCAATCGCGTCGCCAATGCCGCCGTGAGCAAGCCCACGCGGTTTGGCAAAGGGCAGACCAACACGATTTCGATTCCCATTTCGATCAAACCGATCGATTTAGGCCTCGGCGCGCTTCGCATGTTTTCCGGCGATGGGGCGAAGTACCAACTTGGCGGCTCGATGGATGTGAAGACGCCGTTCGGACCGATGACGATGCCGTTCGATCAGTCGGGTCGTACGTCGTTTTTCAAGTGAGGTCGGCAGCTACACCATCCCCGCCACCATCCCCATGCGGACCAAGTCGGCCAGGTATTCCGCTTCCATCTTTTCCATCACACGGGCGCGATGATTCTCGACGGTTTTGATGCTGATTTTTAACATCGCGGCGGCTTCCTTGTTGAGAATGCCGGAGGCGACCAGTTCCATCACCTCGCGTTCGCGCGGCGTGAGACGCTCGAGTTTTTCCTCGACTTCACGTTTGAATGAATCGTCGAATTTTTTCTCGGCGTCGTAATCGATGGCGGCCTGCACGCGGGGGATCAACTCCTTGCCGTCGAACGGTTTTTCGAAGAACTCGAACGCGCCGGCGTGCATGGCTTTGACCGCCATGGCCACGTCGGCGTAGGCGGTGAGAATGATCACCGGGATGCCGATATTTTTTTCGCGCAGTTTGGCTTGCAATTCCAAGCCGGACATGCCCGGCATGCGGACATCGAGCAGCACGCAGCCTCGCATTTCCGGCTTGAAGTGCTTGAGAAACGCTTCGGCCGAATCGAATGGCTTGGTCTTGAAGCCTGCGGTCGTCAGCAGAAATTCAACGCCGCTGCGCATGCCTTCGTCGTCGTCGACGATGAAGACGGCCGGCTTATGGGATACTGATTTCGCTGTGCTGGGTGCTGCGCTCATCGCTTTCCTCGTCGCGGGTGGGTGTGAGTGGAACGGTCGGGTCATCGGCGTCGTTTGTGTCGTCTGTGGAAGGCACTTGTTTCGATTCGTCGGCGTCTGTTCTGGAGGGGGTTTCCAATGCGGTCGGCAGGGTGAAGTGGATGGTCAGGCCTCGATCGTCATTGCGTGTCGCCCAGATGCGGCCGTCGTGGGCTTCGATGATTGATCGGCTGATCGCCATGCCCATACCCATGCCGGTTTCTTTGGTGGTGAAAAACGAATCGAACATACGGTTCAATTGTTCATCGGTGCAGCCGGCGCCGCTGTCGCGAATGCGGACTTCAATCAATTCGTCATGAACCGGCTTTGCCGTCACTTCGAGGCGGTGGGGCGGTTTCGTGGCCGCCATGGATTCCATGCCGTTTCGAAGGACATTGAGCAGCACTTGCTGGACCTGAATACCGTCGACAAGCACTGCGGGCAGATTCGAAGGCAGGTCGATGTGCAATTCGATCTGCGACTGACGCGCTTCGGGCGCCAGCAGTTCGACGACTTCGGCGGTCAGCCGGTGCAGGTGATCAATCGTGCGCGGCTCGGCCCGTTCGGTGACAAAGTCGCGCAGGTGGTGAATGATCTTGCCCGCCCGCCGCGCTTGACCGGCCATCTCCTTGAGCGCCATGCCCAATTGCCGGCGATCCAGTTCCTCGCGCTCCAGCAACATGATGCTGCCGTCAGCGTAGCTGGCGATGGAGCCGAGCGGCTGATGCAGTTCGTGTGCCAGGCTTGCTGCCATTTCACCCAGCGTGCTCAGCCTGGCGACGTGTGTGAGTTGTTTCTGATGTTGTCGCAGGCGTTGCTCGGCCAGTTGCCGTTCGTGCACCTCGGCCTGTAGGTCGGCGGTTCGCTCGGCGACGCGGTCTTCCAGTTCGTCCCTCGCCTCGCGCAGCGCCTGCTCCGCCGCCGTGCGCTTGATGATCTGTTTATTCAGCGACCACATGCCCCACGCCATGCCCAGCACCAAACTCACCGACAGGGCGATCAGTACCGTCACACCCCAACCCCAGAACCCGCTGCCGTAGCGTTGCAGACGAATAGCGATGCCGTTGCCCGGCGGCCAAAGATACGCCGTGTGCGACAGGCGTTCGTCGACCGGTTGCTCCAGCGCGAACGGCACAATCACGCGCGAGCGGTCATCCAGCAGATCGACGTGATACTGTTCGTGGATGGAACGCGGCAATGCCATACGCACCATGAACGCGCAGTCGTATGTGCCGATGAGCATGCCTTCAAAACGATTGTCGCGCACGATCGGCAGGTGCGTTTCAAACACCATGTCGCCTTCATCGTTGGTAAATACCGCGGAGTTGGCGATCTTGTGTTCCAGTTGGGCTCGCTTGAAGGCGACGATGGAAGCCGGGTGGGTGTTCATCTCGCTCGACGCGCCCTCATCGGCGTCGCGCGTCAGTGACCAGCGCGTGGCCATGTCTTTGTCGACGAATCGAATGCCGGTCAGTTCCCGCCGACTGGTGAGGAAGCCGACGATACCGTTGCGAAGTCTTTCACTAAGTTGTCCGTCGGTGGCGGCGGCGTTGGCGAAGGCGGTCATCCGGTCGCGATTGGTAACCAGACGCGTACCCACCGCATCGACCGCGGCGTGCGAAGCGCTGGTCAGGTCGGCACGTTTGGTGGTCAGTGATTGAAGTTCCATCAGCCAGAGCACGCCCGCCAGCAGCGCGATGAACAGCCCGGACAGGACGGCCGGGCCTATCCATGCGTGTCGATCACGGGTGGGTGATGCATTGGTGACGTGGGCTTGGGCGTGCATGCATCCTCTGCGTTGGTGCCGATTGGCGGCGTCTCCTCCGAATCAATTGTAGCCTGCCCGAGTCGTAGCGCCCACGGGCATCAGACACGACGCTCGCCATTGAGGGTTTACCCCCACGCGCTGCAACGATCGCACAACTTGGCCGTAGGATGAGTAGCACACTGGGAACGAACCGTCGTTTCGTCGATTTGGGAAGACCGTCGAACGACCAAAAACAACCCCGCGACTGGCGGGGTTGTTTGTTTTTCTTTGCGATGTTTTCTTTGCGTGATACTTCTATTGTTTGCTCTGGGCTCCAAACTTCAAGCGCCAAAGGTGTCATTCCCGTGCGGGCGGGAATCCATAAACGTTGGTGACATCAACCGTATGCCGTGGATGCCCGCCTTCGCGGGCATGACGCGGGTTCATGACATTTTGAATCAATTATCAAACTGTGCATCGAACGCAATCTGCGATTGCGGGAAGTCGACCTTCCTCACAAACGCTGCGGCCTCGGTGGCGCCGTGTTCGCGGTCCATGCGGCTGTCTTCCCATTCCACACTGAGCGGGCCGCGGTAGCCGATGTCGTTGAGTGCGACGATGATCTGTTCGAAGTCCACATCGCCGTGCCCGAGCGAGCGGAAGTCCCAGAAGCGGCGCGGGTCGGCAAAGGTGGTGTGTCCGCCGAACACGCCGGCGGTACCGTCGCCCTTACCCCATTGGGCGTCCTTCATGTGCACATGGTAGATGCGGTCACTGAACATCCGGATGAATTTGACGTAATCGACACCCTGGTAGCCGAGGTGTGACGGGTCGTAGTTGAAGCCGAAACGTTTGTGACCGTCGACCGCCTTGATCGCGCGCTCTGCGGAGGCGATGTCAAACGCAATCTCCGTCGGGTGCACTTCGAGGCCGAAGTTGACGTTTACCGCGTCATACGCATCAAGGATCGGCTTGAAACGGTTGGCGAAATCATCGAAGCCGGCCTGCCAGTAATCCTGGCTCGTTGGTGGGAATGCGTAAATCGAATGCCAGATGCTTGAGCCGGTAAAACCGTTGACCACGGCCGGGTGTTCTTCACCTTCGGGGCGGGCGTCGATGAACTTGCGACACGCTTTGCCGGTGTCAATCATTTTTTGCGCCGCACGCTGACGAACGCCTTCCGGATCGCCGTCACCCCACACATCCTCGGCCGAGAAAAGAATGTCCTTGTGTCGGCCGTCGATGTTATCGCACACGCACTGGCCAACCAGGTGGGCGGACACGGCATGCGCCGTCAGGCCGTGCTTCGAGAGAATGTCCCATCGCGTCTTGACGTAGGCATCGTCGGACAGGGCCTTGTCTACCTCAAAGTGATCGCCCCAGCATGCCAGTTCGATACCGTCATAGCCGAAACTTTTGGCCTTTTCGCAGATGGTTTCAAACGGCAGGTCGGCCCACTGGCCGGTGAACAACGTGACGGAACGGGGCATGGTCGGGCCTCCAGTGAATGGGAAATCTCAAATCCGGGCGGATAGTGTGACGGCTGGTATGCAGGTTTGCAAGTGACGAAGCGAAAGTACCAGGGCAAGTGTGTTTGCGGGATTCGTGTGCCATGGTTGGCTTGTCCAGCCATGATTCGGCAGAACGCCTGCGCGGCTGGACAAGCCGGCCGTGGCACACACCCGTGATCGAAATGACTTGCGAGCAAATGTTTTCCCGTAGTCTACGAATCAGAGTCAGACGACCCATCTGGCGCCACATCCCCTGCGGCATCCGCGGCCTCCACCGCTTCGCCTTTCTTCTTTCGGAATACCGGCTCCCACACCAGTTGCCCGCATTCCGGACACGTATTACCGCCCGACTCAAACGTGCCGCGCAGATCATATTCGCAATTTGGACATGTCATGCTGCCAAATGCATCGGTGCGCGCCAGGTCGAGCATACGTTGGAGCAGCTCGGACATGATGTCGTCGTGACTCATTTCCTTGGAAAGCTGGAACGGTTCGCCGATGATCACCTTCGATCGGCTCGGCATCAGAAAGTGCCAGAG
>JANQKH010000032.1 GCA_028281215.1 Phycisphaeraceae bacterium
AGCGACAAGGACCATCGTTACGTCGTACAGGCGGAAGTCCGCGACTCAAGCCGACGTGTGATCACTGGTGAAGGCGCCGTCAAAGCCACGCGGCAGGCGTACTACACCTTTGTGCAACCCGATCGCGGCTACTACCGCCCCGGCGAAGAGATGTTCATCACAGTGCGCTGCCTCACGCCGGACAACCAGCCGGTCGAAACTGAAGGTGTCGTGACCGTCAGCGAAGTGGTCTTCGGCGGTCCGAACAACGCCAAGATCAAGGAAACCCAACTTGACACCTGGAAACTCAAAACCGACGAACGCGGCATCGCCAAGATTCAACTGCGACACGAAAAATCCGGACAAATCAAGGTGAAATTCACATCGCCCGATTCGTGGGGCGGTGAAGTCGGCGGCGTTGCGATGATCTGGTCCGTCGGCCGGGATTTCGACGGCAATCTCTACCGATTCAACAACCTCGAACTCATCACCGACAAACGCACTTATGAACCGGGCGAAGTCGCACACGTCATGGTCAACACCAAGCACAGTGACAGCCACGTGCTGCTTTCCACCGACGTCGACAACAATCACATGATGTCCTGGCAGATGCTGCACATCCCCGGGCGCAGCAAGGTCGTTGACATTCCGATCAAGGAGAACCACGCGCCCAACTTCTTCATTGAAGCAACAACGGTATTCGGCACGCGCACACATCAACAGGCGCGGCGCATTCTCGTGCCGCCCAAGGAAGGCGTGATCGATGTGGTCGTCAAGACCGACAAGCCGGAATATCGCCCGGGAGAAAAGGCGAACGTGTTCGTCGAAGCGAAAACGGTCGACGGCAAACCCGCGCAAGCACAGGTCACGCTGAGCGCATTCGACCAGTCAGTGCTCTACATCGCCGGCGAGAACACGCCGCAGATCAAGAAGTTCTTCCACGGCAATGTGCGGCATCACCATCCGATGCAGCGGACGAACCTGATCGAACAGTTCGCCGCACAGGGTCACATCAATCGTCCGTTCCAGGAGTTGTGGCCTTACCCGCAGGCGTGGCACGGCGTGTGGGGGCCGGTTGTGCACGACTGGCGCGGTATCACGGATGACGAGATGGATGACCTCGCCGGCCGCGACGGTTTGATGGAAAAACAACAGAGTGCTCAAGGTCAGGCGTTTGGCGGGGAAGCCGGCGGCCTGCGGCAGTTGGAAAGTTCCAAGCGCAGTGCTTCCAATGGCTTGGCTGCGACGGCAGACTCTGTCGCGGCGAGCGCAGCGCCGGGCGCGTCGGCGCCCACCGCCAAGATGGCCAACCGCCGCGCCAACAGTGACAGAAAGTCGGCAGGCGAATCCAAAGCCGAGGCAGGTGGCAACTCGGGCGACGGCGGACTCGCCGATGCCGAGGTCCGCACCAAGTTCGCCGACACCGCCATGTGGCTGACCACGCTCACCACCGGTGATGACGGTACCGCCAAGGCATCGTTCACCATGCCGGACAATCTCACCACATGGAAGATCAACGGCTGGGCGATGACCAAACACACCAAGGTCGGTCAGGCTGACACCGCTGCGGTCTCCAGCAAGAACCTGCTCGTTCGATTGCAGGCGCCGCGCTTCTTCCTCGAGTATGACGAAGTGGTCGTTAGCGCCGTCGTCAACAACTACCTTTCGAATGCAAAGCAGGCGCACGTCAGCCTCGATTTCCCCGAGGAACATCTCAAACTCATCGGCGACACGAAGCAGAAACTCACTGTGCTCGTGCCTGCCGGCGGTGAGAAACGCATCGACTGGCGCGTCAAGGTGCTCAAGGAAGGCACTGCGAAGGTGCTCGTCAAGGCGTTGACCGATGAAGAGTCGGACGCCATGGCGATGACGTTCCCCGTCCTCGTGCACGGCATGAGCAAGCAGGTGGCGATGACCGGTCACATGCGACCGCATGATAAGAACAAGTCGGTCACGCTCGAGTTCACTATCCCGGAAGAGCGCCGGCCGGAACTGTCGCGTCTTGAAGTTCAATACAGCCCGACGCTCGTCGGCTCCATGCTCGACGCGCTGCCTTACCTGCTGTATTACCCGTATGAAAACAACGACGCGGTCGTCAGCCGGTTCATGCCCGCCGTGTTGACGCTCAACACGTTGCAGAAGATGGGCATCAACCTGGAAGATGTGCGTAAGATTCGCGGCAGGATGGAAGAGATTCGCCGCATCGAAAAGGGCGAACGTCGTGAAATTTACGGCGACCACGCCATCTTCGATCAACGTGAGCTCGACCGCATTATCACCAAGGGCCGCAACAAGATCGCCAACACCCAGAACAACGACGGTGGCTGGGGCTGGTGGCAGGGCGGACGATCGTCCGGCTACTTCACCAGCTACATCCTGCATGCGTTGGTTACGGCGGAGCAATGCGATGTGCCGATCGACGCCAACTCGATCAACCGGGGCATGAACTTCCTGCGCAACTGGGAAATTCAGGAGATGCGCAAGAAATACTGGTCGGTCAGTTCCTACCATGCGTTCGTCGCCTACACGCTCAGTCTCAAGGGCATGAAAGCGGAATACAAAGCGGGCAAGAACGACCACGGCGGCGAAGGCCGACTCATCGAACGGTTGTGGAAGGGTCGCGACAAGCTGCCACTTTACGGCAAGGCTCTGCTCTGTCTCGCACTCAATAACCTCAAAGATAAAGACCGCGCGCAACTTCAACTGCGCAATCTCAAACAGTACCTCGAAACCAACGAGGAAACCGAAGTCAGTTGGTTCCGCACCCCGAACACCGGCTGGTGGTACTGGTGGAACAACGACATCGAAACCAACGCGTGGTGCCTCCGCTGCCTCACCGCGTTGGAGCCGAAGTCCGACATCAGTCCGAAGATTGTCAAGTGGCTGCTCAACAATCGTAAGAATGGTTACTACTGGCGTTCAACCCGCGACACCACGATGGTGCTCTCGGCGATGAGCGACTTCGTCCTTGCATCCGGCGAAGGTGCGGCCGACTTTGAACTCACGCTCGATTTCGACAACGGCAAGACCGTCAAGAAAGTGAAGATCAACAAGGACAATTTCTTCACCTACGACAACAAGTTCGTCATCGAAGGCGTCACCCTCGGCGCCGGTAAACACACACTCAAGATCACCAAGAACGGCCCCGGCGCTCTCTACTACAACACGTACCTCAGCTACTTCACGAAGGAACGCGACATCAAGGCCGCCGGCCTTGAGCTCAAGGTCGACCGTCGCTACTTCAAGCTGGAGCAGATCAAATACGTGGTTGACGTCGAGGACGCCGACGGCAGGACGATCAAGGAAGAACGCCTCCGCTACAAGAAGGTGCCCGTCAAGAACGGTGACACGCTCAAGAGCGGTGACGTGATCCAAGTCGAACTCGAAGTCGAAGCAGACAACAACTACACCTACCTCGCCATTGAAGATCCGAAGCCCGCCGGCTGCGAACCGATGAAACTCCAGTCCGGCGGTCAACGGCAGGAAGGCTTCTTCAGCTACATGGAAATGCGCGACGAAAAGGTGGCCTTGTTCATGCACCGCATCGACCAGGGCAAGCACCTGTTGCGCTACCGCCTGCGGGCTGAAATCCCAGGCGTCTTCCATGCCCTGCCGACGAAGTTCTACGGTGTGTACGTGCCGGAACTGAAGTCGAATAGCGATGAGCAGGTGATCAAGATCATCGATTGACCTCTGACTGAAACGAATCCCAGGCGTGGGGGCTCCGCTCTCACGCCTTTTTTCTTGAACCCTCAGGAACACTCCAAGGCTCCTTATGATGAAATACACACTCATTGCAATGTCGTCAGCCCTCTTATTCGGCTTGTTGACCACCATGGCGTTTTCGCGGACGCCCGCGCCGCCAGACTCTCCGGAACTCCTGGAAAAACGACGGAAGGACGCATTGAAAAACTTCAACCAAGCTGTCGCCGTTGAAGCCAACAATGCCTTTGCCATCCAGCTTTACAGCCAACTGGCAAAAGAGAATGAAGGGAGCAATCTCTTCTTTTCCCCGTTCAGCATGGAAAGCGCATTGGCGATGACGTACGAAGGCGCGCGGGGCACGACGGCTGAACAGATGTTCAAAACATTGCAATTCGACGCCGCGACCGGCAACCAACGAAACGCCCCGCCGATCGAGAACGCCAAGATTCACGACGGTTTTTCACAACTCACGCAACGCTACAACCGCGACAACAAGCCCTACCAACTCGCCATCGCCAATTCGCTTTGGGGTGAGAAAACGATGCCGTTTCGTGAAGCATTCATCAAAGCCATGCAGGACCATTACGGCGCCGGCGTCAACTCGGTGAGCTTCAGAACACAATTCGAGAAGGTGCGTAAACAGATCAACACATGGGTTGAAGGGCGCACCAATGAACGGATCAAAGATCTCTTGCCGGACGGTTCGCTCGATCGCTTGACGCGTCTCGTACTTGTGAACGCCATCTACTTCAAAAGCGATTGGGCCAGCCAGTTTGACGTTAAGAACACCGGCAAACGGCCGTTCAAACTGCACGACGGCACGCAGATTCACCACGAACTGATGCACCAGAGCGGCAACAAGTACCCGCATACGAAGCAGAAAGACTTTGCTGCGATTGAATTGCCTTATAAGGGCGATGAGTTGTCGATGCTCGTGCTGTTGCCCGAAACGCACGACGGTCTGCCCGCACTGGAAAAACGGCTGTCACCCCAGTTCATTTCCGGTGTCGTATCAAAGCTCAAGTCGGAAAAGATGGCCGTCATGTTGCCCAAGTTCAAACTGGAAACCAAGTACAAGATGAAACCCACGCTCAAGGCGATGGGCATGGTGGACCTGTTCGGCAGGAAGGCCGACCTCACCGGACTCACCGATTCATCAGACGGCAAGGCACTTTATGTTGACCAGGTGTATCACAATGCGTTCGTCGAAGTGAATGAAGAGGGTAGCGAAGCGGCTGCAGCAACCGCCGTAGTGGTCAGGAAACGCAGCGCCCCGCGGCAAAGTTGGTTCTATGCATCACACCCGTTTATCTTCGCGATCCGCGATCGACAAACCGGCACGATTCTTTTCCTTGGTCGCGTCATGAATCCGGCCGGTTGATTCCACACTCTTGGTTAAACCACCAGCGCGTCAACCTTGGCCCGCGTTTTTATTTAGCCTCAATTCGCACAAACTCATCCACGATGTTCTTCCCCGTGGGCACGGTGAAAACGTGTTCCGCTTTACCCGCGTGCACATCCTCTGAATGCGTTTTCAACTCCCCGCCTTCCTTCCAACCGTAGATAATTCGAGCCGCTTGCGGCTTAGCCGTGCGATACACACCGTAGAGGTCCGCGTCGATCAATCCCGTCGTGTAGCCCCCTGCATACACATTCGCACGAACGATCGCTTTCGTCATCCTTTCACTTGACATGTCCGCCTTGCCATACACCCAGCCGCTCGAATACTCGTTGTCATTTGGAATCGGCGCCTCTGCAATTTTTTTCCACGTCTTACCGTTGTCCGTCGACATGCTGAGATGAAAATCACAACCCTTCGGCGACGGTACCCGCAAGCGGAATCGGCTCGCCGCCCGCACTTCCAACAGATTGCCCGGCGTCTCAACGTTAAAGGCAATCAACCCTGGTTTGTTGTTGGTCGTGGTGTACGCCGTACGTTGTCTGGGGCCGCGCGGCGCGTGTTTCACGTTCGCCGACGTGTGTTGCTTGTTGATCACGCCATGCTTGACCAACTCGGTTTCCGTGAGCGACCAATTGGGCAATACCGGCCGCACTCCACGCGAAGCTGCGCGGTAAATCACCTTCGAACCGTTCTCACTCAATCGTGGATACATCGGCTGCGCCATTTGGCAGGCGGTCGTAAAGCGAATCTTCTGCAACGCGGGCTCACCGACTGACGACGCCCGTATCATCCAACCGTATCGTCCCTTCACGTGCTCGGTTAGGTCGAACGAAAACACACCGCCGTCCCCCACAACCTCAGCGACCTTTTTCCAACTTTGCCCTTGATCCACGGACAGCTTCAGCCGTACATAACCAGCTGCTTCGCCTTTAACCACGACGCCATCCGTGGCTTTGTTCGTCATTGGGTTCTCGTCATCGACGGGATCGCCAGCGATGACGTAAGGCGAAAAGTGCTCGAATATATACGCGATATGTCCGTCTTCATTCCTGATCGCATTCCAGTTTTCCGGCGCCGGCTCCCACTCAAACACCGCATTGCAATAACTCGCATTGCCGCGTGAGTTGGATTCGCCGCCTTCATGCCGCGGCGTGCCCATGTTCACGAACGTCCAGTTGCGGGACGGTCCGCCGTTCTGCACGTGCCAGAAAATTCGTTTGCTCGGCCCGCCGAAATGGTCGCGGTTGAAGTAGCGCGTGAAGATTTCGCCCGACCGCAGGTGCACGATACCAGGATGGGCCGCGTAACCGCTGTGGTACAGTTTCCACCACTTGTCATCACCTTGCTTGGCGACCTGCTCCCAGCCCTTCTTCATCGAATTGAAATCGCTCGGCCACGCGAACGGATAACACACAATGTCGCTTTTGCGATTCGTGGCAAGCGACGGATCGGCGATGATGTCCGCGTAACCAGCCACGATGCCATCCTTGCGAAAGACGAGACCTGCCATGTCGGTGTCGAAGGCATGCCATGCGTTGCCGTAAAACACTTCGCTGTTGACATGGCCGGGAAACGCGCGGCGTCGGGCCTGCATGCCGAGGGCGCGCCAGTACGTTTCGTTCCACATATGCACCGTGCCGCACAGGCCGTAGGCGTAAGAGAAGCGGCCACGGTTGGCGTCTTCGACAATGTTGTCGTACTGCGACTTGCGCGTGTCCGGTGACACGCCGGGCACACGGCAATCCTGCGGCGACATCAAATGAAACTGATGCGTCAACAACCAGTTGAATAGTGCAATCGCTTTGTCCTGTTCCCCCTGCACGCCGCGCGTGGCGAAGGCGACGCAGTCGTCGACGGTTTGAAACGCACCTTCGCCCGGGTAGTGAGGATGATCGGTACGCAACGTGGGGTCACCGATGTCGGCATGGGTCATGCTGGCGAAGAGGATGACGACAAACACGATGACGAATGGTTTCATGATGATGCCTTTTGGCTTTTGGGAACAGTGCCACATTCCGGACACGCACCGTTGCTGCCGCGCAGATCGTAGCCGCACTTGATGCAGTCGGTCGCGCCGCGTCGCTTTCGACACCAGACGAGGAAAGCTAGCCAGAGAGTCGTCAGCGTGAAAAACCACCAGTATGGAATGGCTAAGAAAACACCTCTAACCGAGTAATGTGAATAGGTGTCAGTTTCGTTGATCCAATCGAAATTGCCAAAGGCAGATCGAAGTCCCCCTTCAAGCGGTCTGGCCTGGTGAATCCAAATGGTTTGCGATGTGGGTTCAATCTGGTCGCCATGGTTGTATTCAAATGCAATGTGTTGGATTGAAAACGTGCCGGCGTGACTGTTTACTTGCCAATCAACTGGGTTGGCACCGTCATCGTATTCGTAATGAACTCCTGCAAAGAATACGAGGCTATGGAACCAGAGAAGGATCGTCGCAGCCATCGGCCCCCACGCGAACAACCGTCGCCAGATTGATGGCTTGAGGCGCGGTTTCTTCGATGATGTCGTCTCGCCGGTTTCGTTCATCTGTGGCTAATTTAAATCCGCCTTCCCCACACTGAACAAATGTTTCTCCCCCCGAATCAGCAATCGATTGGCGACCGGCACGGGTGACCCAATCACACGTTCACCCATGTTGTTTTCGCTGAGTAGTTTCAACTCAGACTTGATATCAGCAACGAAGATGACACCATCTTCTCGGGTGGCATAGAGTTTGTCATCTGCAATTGTTGGTGAGGCGTAATAGCTCGCGCGGTGTTTGGGCAGTTGCGCTTGCCAGATCGTTTCGCCGTTCTTTGGATTCAGGCAGATCACTTCGCCACGGTCGCGGACGACATAGATATGGCCTTTGTAGTAAACCGGCGTCGGGACGAAACTCCCTGCATTGTCGCGTGTCCAGACGCGGTGGGTTTCGGTGACGTCGCCCTTGCCGCCGAGTCTGATGCCCGCGATGTGTTTGTTGCGGCCGTAGGGTACGACGAGCATATCGTCACCCGCCAACACGGACGAACCAACTGCCACCCAGTTGCGCTTGTTCTGCGGATTAAAACCCGCGCAGGACCAGATCATCTTCCCACTTTCCGCTTCATGGCACGTCACACGTTCAGCGCCCCACACGAGGATGCGTTCCTTACCATCGACTTCAATCACGTGCGGCGTCGCGTAACTGTGATCATTTTCAACCGGCGTCTTGTAAGTACGATCCACTTTCCACGCGACTTCACCAGTCTCTTTATCGAACGCAACGAGGTAGGATGGTCCGCCGTGCATCACGGCATAGATGACATGCTTCTTCGTGAGGACGGGTGACGTTCCGAGATCCCAGTAAAGCGTGTCCTTGCCGTACTTCTTCTGGAGGTTGTGAGACCACTTGACCTTGCCTTCCATTGTCAGCCCGGCGGCGTTGCCGGATTTGTAGTAAACGTAAATACCCTTGCCGTCGGTGACGGGTGAAGGGTTGCTGGCGGAGCCGTTTCGGTGTTTGCCTTTGCGGGCGTCGCCGATGGTTTGCCGCCACTGTTCCTTGCCGTTCCAGTCGAGGGCGAGGATGCCGTCGTCGGGGCTATCTTCGTCACCAATAGGTGTGGTGAGATAAATGCAATCGCCATACACAATCGGTGTCGAACAGCCTTTGCCGGGCAGGGCAAGTTTCCACGCGTGGCCTTTGGTCGCATCGAATTCGACAGCGTACTTACCTTTGGTGGTGCTGCCACTGCCGGTTGGGCCGCGCCAGGCAGGCCAGTATTTACTCGGTTGCCCAGGTGCCTTGTCAGCATGAACCAGTGTGGTTACGACGAGTAGAAAGATAAGTGTTACACAGAAAGAAAGACGCATGGATAGGCTCCAAAACAGACGTTGGTGACAGTCAGGCAATCATTGTGCAATCGAATCGAATTAATTCGCACACATCGTACCACGCCGGTGCTTTTGGCCGATGGTCGTGCCGGTTGTGTTTCTGCATCCAATGTCAGTGCAACAGATCGGTTTCATGAATGCCATCGAAAGGCCGTCAAATCAATACGGTTGTTGGCATCAAATTCGACGCCCTCGGCGATAAGCAATTCTTGTTGAATTGATTCACAGGACGGCTCCCACCGTGCCGAGATTTCACCTTTGGCGTTGATCACCCGATGCCAAGGCACATCGGTGTCGTCGTCCAGCGCACTGAGCGCGTAGCCGACCTGTCGCGCGCCGTTGGGAATGCCGGCCACCGCGGCGATCTGGCCGTAGGTCGCCACCTTGCCGCGCGGGATGCGGCGGACGGCGGCGTAAATCGCTT
>JANQKH010000084.1 GCA_028281215.1 Phycisphaeraceae bacterium
CACATGAATGGCACAACCTGCTCGCGCCCGGCAAAACACTGTCACGCGAACTGAAACAGGTCGTAACTCAACATCGCAAACACGTTCCGACGAAGGAACACGCGCTGCTGCCAGGCAATTCCACTGGTCACAAAGCGTTTGCCGCGACCGAAGCGCTGCGCGACGAAAAGTAATCGCCGTATCCAACCTGTTCCGCCGATGGATCACTTGCCTCGCCTTTGAAACAGTTTTCGCTTGGTCTCCCACGGAATGTGCCGATCGAACATCGTGCCGTACCGCGTGTAATCGTGATAAGGCACGGCTTCTTTTTTCCATGCGGCGACTGCAGCGTCATAGTGCTTGCGCATCGTGGCCAGGTCGCGCTGGTATGACTTATCCCCCGCCACGTTCTTTAACTCGTGCGGATCGACGGAAAGGTGATACATCTCTTCGGTGGCCTTGAACGGCTTTTCCGCGAACGACCAGTACACATATTTCCAGTCACGGGTCACCACACTTAAACTGTACGTCGGCAAAGGCCCCCACACGTTCATCAGCGACAACGTCTGCCGGACGTCACTTTTCGGGTCGTCGTACAACGGCATCAGATTCACGCCGTCTATGTTTTTGGGTAGTTCAATCCCCGCCAGCGCGAGAATCGTAGGCGCAAAATCAATGTTGCCCGTCAACGAACCGCACGTCAGTTGCTTGCCGCTGTTGGCGTGACGCGGATCGAACATGATCAACGGCACGCGCGACGATTCCTCATAAGGCAACACCTTCGAGCCGTAACCGTGCGAACCGCAGAAGAACCCGTTGTCCGAGGTGTAAATGATCACCGTGTTGTTCGCGACACCGGCGTCCTTGATCGCATCACGAATCATGCCCACCGCCACGTCGATCGCGTAGCACTGTTGATGGTACTTCGCCATCACCCCGTCGTAGTTCTTGTCGTAGTCCCAACTGTGGAAGCGTTCGTATTGGCGACCCTGCTTGCTCTGCGCGGAAAAGTGTTCGCCGTGCTTGCGGCCGTAGTTCACCGGCTTGGTGAACTTCTTGCCGGCGTACACATCATCAAACTTCGGGTCGGGCGTGACCGGACGGTGCGGTGCTTTGAAACTGATCGACAGGCAGAACGGCTTCGACTGTTTGGCGGCATATCGGACGAAGTCGCTTCCGAACGCGCCGTACGCGCGGGTCGCGTGCGGATACTTCTTGGCGTACTTCGCCATCGACTTGTTCTTCGCCGTCTCGAAGTGCGTCTGCCCCGGCCCGCCGCCCCACCAGTCGAAATCTTTTTCCGGCAGCCACTTCTTGCCGCCCGGTTCGGCCGCAACTTCAAATCCGAACTTGCCGGCAAACGCCGTGAGGTAGCCTGCCTTCCGCAGCAGCATCGGGTACGTTTTTTTCCAGTGCGGTTCCAACAGCGGCCCGTGATTAAAATTGCAGCCGGTCTTGTACTCGTACATCCCCGTCATCACATTCGCCCGGCTGGCCATGCAGATCGCTGTGGTGTCGTAGTGCCGGGTAAACAACATGCCGTCCCGCGCCAGCCGATCCAGGTGCGGTGTCTTCACGTCCTTGTTGCCGTAACAGCCCAGCGAATAAGTCGTCTGATCGTCCGACATCAGAAAGATGATGTTCGGCCGATCGGCGCCGCAGGCGCGGGAAGACATCACCATCAACGACGAACCAACGAACAACAGACACATCAACAAGCGAGTCATGATCAACTACCTTTATGAAAGAAGACCGCAAACGGATTGGGATTGCCATGGTATCGTCGGCTGGCTGCGACCTGACTAGACCAGTGAGATCGAGCGGTGCGCACAGACATCGGACAGCCCGCGCGCACAAACGTGCATGTCCGGACATCGGGGATCCCCCCTCTGACGACGAACAATTTCTAACCACATGAAACACAATAGCTTGCATTAAATCACAGCCATGTCCGGCCATGTCCGCCGGACATTCGCCCCTCGTCGAGGGGTCAAAAACGTGGATTTCTATGTTCGGCGATGTCCGGACTGTGTCCGTTTCATGTCCGGACATGTCCGGCGGACACGTTTTGCAACCACCCGCGCGCACAAATATCGACACCCTACAACGCGGCGAAAACCCGGCGCCAAAACTTGTGCCGATTAACTTTAAACGCGCAATCGTCGTCGACACCAGAAGCCCGTCGTAGTTCTGTGGTTTATTCAACAATGACCGCCGCGCATGCGAGATCACAGGTTGTCCCGTCCGGTGAGACATGGCCCATCAGTTTACCAAATTTAACCCGAACCTGCAACCGGGACAAACCACGTTTTCCGGGTCGGATTCCCGCCGATTTCATGGCATTTGATCCGCCCTATCCTCTCAGACAACTAAAAACCGGCACAGTTAATCGCCATTCCGCCTGGACTCCGCAACAGTCCGATTTGAATTCGGACCAGATTAGACCTATATTGTCGCCGACGGACGAGAAATACCCATTTTTAGCCCGTTTTGGTGGATTTCATCATTTTCATCATAGACGATACCAATGTTCAGCCTCAATCGAAAAACTGATTATGCCCTCGTCGCCCTCGCCCGGCTGGCGTCCGAAACCGACGGCGACCCACTCAGCGCCCGCGCGATTGCCGAGGCGTTTGACCTGCCACTTCAGGGGCTGATGGGTATCCTCAAGGAGTTGCACCGGGCGGGCCTGGTCGATTCGATTCGCGGCTCGAAAGGCGGCTACATTCTGGCACGGCAGGCGAAGGCGATTTCCGTATCGGATGTCATTCGCGCGATCGAAGGGCCCACGCAACTGGCGCCCTGCTGCGATGACATTGATGACGGCGACGAATGCATCACCTGTCGACTGATCGCGCGGTGTCCGATTTCATCGGCGATCCGTGATCTGAGTGGCCGCATCTCCGAGTTTCTGAATACCGTGACCATCGCAGACCTGTTGGAATCAGAGAACGGGACACCGCTGCCAGCGGTGAGAGCGGGAAAAAGTAAAGGAGGCCGAGAAGAGAAAGAAGGAATTGAAGATGGCGGGCGACAGATTCCGGTTCAGGTGAAGGTCAACATTGAACGCTAATCCGCCGGTCGTTTTCGCCCTGCAATGAGGCGAGCACCGGCCGCAGTAGAAAGTAACCCATGGCGACGACTGAAGAAATCAAACGCGAACTCGCCGGCCAGAAGTACAAGTACGGCTGGACGACCGACATCGAGACCGATCAATTCCCGCCCGGTCTCAATGAAGACATTGTCCGCGCAATCAGCGCCAAAAAAGAAGAACCCGAATGGCTGACCGAGTGGCGGCTCAAAGCATTCCGCCACTGGCAAACAATGGAAGAGCCGACGTGGCAGTTCCTGCCTTACGGGTACGGCCCGATCGACTATCAAGGCTTAAGCTACTACTCCGCACCGAAAGAGAAACCCAAACTGGAAAGCCTCGATCAGGTCGATCCGAAACTGCTTGAAACGTATGAAAAATTGGGCATCCCGCTATCAGAACAGAAAGCGCTGGCAGGCGTGGCCGTTGATGCGGTGTTTGATTCGGTCTCCGTCGCGACCACGTTCAAGGCGGAACTCGAAAAGGTCGGCGTGATCTTCTGCCCGATCAGCGAAGCGGTGCGTGACCATCCTGAACTGGTGAAAAAATACCTCGGCTCGGTCGTGCCATACAGCGACAACTTTTTCGCCACGCTCAACAGCGCGGTGTTTTCCGATGGGTCGTTCGTCTACATCCCCAAAGGCGTACGCTGCCCGATGGAACTGTCGACCTACTTCCGCATCAACGCGATGAACACGGGGCAGTTTGAGCGGACACTGATCGTGGCCGACGAGGGCAGTCATGTCAGCTATCTCGAAGGCTGCACCGCGCCGATGCGGGATGAAAACCAGTTGCACGCTGCAGTCGTTGAACTGGTCGCACTCGAAGACGCGACGATCAAGTATTCGACGATTCAGAACTGGTACCCCGGCGATCCGCAGACCGGTGTTGGCGGGATCTACAACTTCGTGACCAAGCGCGGCGCCTGCCGCGGCGATAATTCGCACATCAGTTGGACACAAGTCGAAACCGGCTCGGCCGTCACGTGGAAATACCCGTCGTGCATCCTCCAAGGCGACAACTCGATCGGCGAGTTCTACTCCGTCGCAGTCACCAACGGCCATCAACAGGCGGACACCGGCACCAAGATGATCCATATCGGCAAGAACACCCGATCAACGACCATCAGCAAAGGGATCAGCGCCGGCAAAGGGCAGAACGTGTATCGCGGCCAGGTGAAGGTGCTTAAGAACGCCACCGCCAGCCGAAACTACACGGTGTGCGACTCCTTGCTCATCGGCGACAAGTGCGGTGCACACACATTCCCGTACATCGAAATCAAAAACACCACCAGTCAGGCCGAGCACGAAGCCTCAACTTCCAAGATCGGTGAAGACCAGATCTTCTACTGCCAACAACGTGGCATGGACGAAGAGACCGCGGTCTCGCTGATCGTCAACGGCTTCTGCAAAGAAGTGTTCAAGGAACTGCCCATGGAGTTCGCGGTAGAGGCAAAGAAGCTGTTGAGCGTGAGTTTGGAAGGAAGCGTCGGGTAAGCGGGAAGTGGAAAGTAGGAACGCGGGATGATCAATGTTGAGCGGCGGATCGCAGATCCGCGTTTAAGGAAGCCAATCGAAATGCCATTGCTAGAAATCACCAACCTCCACGCCTCTGTCGAGGACAACGAAATCCTCAAAGGTCTCGACCTGACCATCGAACCCGGCCAGGTGCATGCCATCATGGGCCTCAATGGTTCGGGCAAGAGCACGCTTGCTCGTGTGCTTGCCGGCCACGAAGACTACGAAGTCACCGCCGGCGCAATCGGGTTCAATGACAAAGATCTGCTCGAACTGGAAACCGATGAGCGCGCCTGTGAAGGCGTATTCATGGCGTTTCAATACCCGGTCGAAATCCCCGGCGTGAGCAATACCGAATTTCTCAAAGCAACGATCAACGCCGTGCGCAAGTATCGCGGGCTGGATGAACTGGACGCCGTCGCATTCCTCAAACTCGTGCGCGAGAAGATGAAGGAAGTCGACATGCCCGAAGACCTGCTGCGACGGTCGGTCAACGAAGGCTTCTCCGGCGGCGAAAAGAAAAAACATGAAGTGTTTCAAATGTCGCTGCTCGATCCGACATTCGCCATTCTGGATGAAACCGATTCCGGGCTCGACATCGACGCACTGCGCACCGTCGCGGACGGTGTGAACCAACTGCGCGACGGCAAGCGTTCATTCCTCGTGATCACGCACTACCAACGGCTATTGGAATACATCGTGCCGGACATCGTGCACATCATGATCGACGGACGCATCGTGAAATCCGGGCCGAAAGAACTGGCGGTCGAGATGGACACGAAAGGCTACGACTGGATTCGCGAGGAACTGGGCCTGACCGCGGCGTCGAATTAGCATGCAACGATCCGCAAAAGTGGTGGGACAGGACGGCCGACCCACCAAGAACGCAAAACCTCTAGTAGAAACCACCGAGATGATTGCAGTGACCGAACAAGCAACGGCAACGGGCGTTGTCGCCAATTTGGAAAGCCAGGCTCGCGAACTGATCGGCAACGGACCGGACTGGTTGCGGCCGACACGATTCGCGGCGATTGAGCGATTCGTCAAACTAGGTTTTCCGACCACCAAGTGGGAAGACTGGCGTTTTACGCGCGTCGCTCCGATCGCGGACACCGAATTCCGCCTGCCGGACACACCGCCGGACCTGACCGCCGAGCAGATCAAGCCGTTCCTTGTGCCGCACTTGGACTGCACAAACCTGGTGTTCGAGGACGGATACTTTCGCCCGGAGTTGTCGGACACGCCGGACCTTCCCGCCGGCGCGAAAGTCGCCACACTGCATGAATCGCTTGATGAGCCCACGGTCCGCCATCACTTGGGTAAGTACGCGCCGTTTGAAAATGAACCATTCACCGCGTTAAACCTTGCATTCCTTGGCGATGGTTACTTCATCGAAGTGCCGGATAACACGGTGATCGACAAGCCGATCCACGTGCTGAACGTAACGAGCAAACGTTGCGGGCAATCACCGATCATGACGCATGGGCGGAATCTCGTGGTAGTCGGCAAGCAGTCGGACGTGCGCATCATCGAACACTACGTGAGCCTATGCGACGACTGCGTGTACCTGAACAACGCGGTGACGGAGTTCGCCATTGATCAAGGGGCGAACGCCGCGCACTACTTCATCGAGGAGGACAGCCTCAAGTCATTCAATGTGTCGGCGTTACACGCACACATCGGTGAAGAAGCGAACCTCGACTCACACACCGTGTTGCTCGACGGCGCGATT
>JANQKH010000086.1 GCA_028281215.1 Phycisphaeraceae bacterium
TGCGAATCCCGATCCGATGGCGATGAAGCAAGCGCATCAACGATCGTTCAACACTGGCTGACGTTGCTCGACGATTACATCAGCGATCATCTGCACTTGCAATCGGTGAGTGCGTGGTTGGATGACTCGGAAGAGACGGCGCGACTGGCGCAGGTGTATGACACGGTACGGCAACTTTTGCCGGACACACCCGACACGAGGCGGACGCTGGCGGCGTGGAGTGAAACGATTGGCGAACTGCTGCGTGCAGTGTATGGCGACGTACCGATCGATGAACAGGATGCTATGAGCATGCAACTGGTGGCCGCGTTGCAGGCGCTGGCGAACCTGTTGGGTCAGCAGGCGACTTGGAACGCGGGCGCCAAGGGTGATGCGTCAGCGATGATGCCGTTGGTCACGTTCGCGGATGCGATCCGTTTCACGTTGTCGCGTTTGGGGGATCAGGCGATCGCGGACGCGATGGGCGATGGCGTCGAAGTGCTTGGTTGGCTGGAGTTGCAACTCGACGACGCCGAGCACTTGGTGATCACCGGCATGAACGAGGGGCACGTACCGGCGTCGACACACGGTGACGCGTTGCTGCCGAACCGGATGCGGCAGAGGCTGGGGCTGATGCACAACGACCGCCGCACGGCCCGCGACACGGCGGCGTTGACGGCGATGTTGCACAGTCGGCCGCGGGTGAAACTGATCGCGGGCAGGCGCGGCGCGGACGGTGAACCGTTGCTGCCGAGCCGACTGTTGCTGCGATGTGCGGCTGACGATTTACCAGCGCGGGTGCAGCGGTTTTACCCGGAACGTCGGCCGCTGAAGGTGATGCCGATCGCTTGGCGTTGCGCCGAGGTAAATCAGTTGCTCGTGCCCGCACCGCGACCGCTTACCGAGCCGTTCACCGAGTTGCCGGTTACGGCGTTCAGGACGTACCTCGATTGCCCGTATCGGTTCTACCTCAAATACGTGCTTCGATTGAAGACGGCGGGCGATGAAGCAGCGGAACTGAACGCGGCGCAGTTCGGCAACGTGATGCACAGTGTGCTCGATGCGTTTGGCAAGCACGGTCCGGCGCACTCGGCGAAATTGGATGAAGTGTCGGCGTTTCTGGATGCAACACTCGACGCGCGGGTGATCAAACAGTTCGGCGATGAACCGCCGGCGACAGTGCGGATCCAGATCGAGCAGATGCGGTTTCGGCTGACGCAGTTCGCGCGATGGCAGGTTGAGCAAGTCAACACGGGTTGGCGGATGGTGCCGGCGTACACGGAGAAGGAATTGCGTGCGACATTGGACGTGGATGACGGATCGATTGACATCGTTGGCCGCATCGATCGCATCGATCGTCACGAGCGGAACAAGACGTTTCGTGTGCTGGATTACAAGACCGGCGACAGCGCCAAGACGCCGTTGCAGGCGCATTGCAAAGGCGTGAAGAAACGTGTGGAGAAGGATGGCGACGCGGTGCGCGGGATGGAATGGATTGACCTGCAACTGCCGCTATATCACCTGTTGGTCGAACAGTTGGAGATTGCGACGCCGAGGCTGGGTTACGTGCGGTTGTCGAAGGATCCGCGGCAACCGTTGCTGGCGGAATCGGATTGGGTGGGGGGCGAGATCGATTCTGCGATCGAGCAGGCGCGTGAAGTCGTGCGGCGGATCCACACAGGTAACTTCTGGCCGCCGCGCGAACCGGCGCAGTTTGAAGATGCGTTCAGTGATCTGTGCCTGGAACGCCACTTCGGTCGGGAAAGCGTGCTCGCGCAGTCGGCGCCGATGAACGCGCCGACGCAAACGCGATCATCTGAAGCGGACGGAGGTGGCGCGTGAACGATGAGCGCGACATGCATCCGCAATCGGCCTCGGGTAAGCCCTCGTCTGTGCAGGATGAGTTGCGGTATGAACCGATCGGCGCGGTGGGCGGTGATCCGTCGCAGTGGGCGTTTCCGGTTCGGTTTGAAACGCCGCACGAAGTGATTCGCGCGTCGGCCGGCTCGGGCAAAACGTATCAGTTGAGCAATCGCTACCTCGGTCTGCTGCGCAACGAAGTGGCGGCGGAGCAGATTCTCGCGACAACCTTCACGCGCAAGGCGGCGGGCGAAATCCTCGAGCGGATTCTCACGCGACTCGCCAGTGCAGCGACGAGTGACAAGGCCGCGCAGGAACTCGCTGAAGGATTGCTCGACGACACGCTTGACACCGTCGCGGCCAAACAGATGCTGGTTCGCCTGTGCGCGACGTTGCATCGTGTGTCGGTGTCGACGATTGACAGCTTTTTTAACCGCGTCGCACAGATGTTCCGTCACGAGTTGCGCCTGCCGCCGGATCCGACCATTGCGGGCGACGATGATCCAATGGTGATTCAACTGCGCGCCCGCGCCATTGAAGCGATGCTCAGCGACGATGACACACAAACGCTGGTCAGCCTGCTTCGCCGACTGCATCACGATGATGCGAGGCGCTCGGTGACGGAGGCCATCGATGAGATCGTCAAGAGGCTCTATGAAACGTACCGCATGACTGAAGCGCAGGCGTGGGATACGCTGGAAGTTGGAGACACCTTGGACGACGCGGCGATCGCGTCATGCATTGCGGAACTTGAGCCGCTGGTGGAGCAGGTGACCAACAAAAGCGTTGCGAAGGCAATTGCCAAGAGCGTGCGGCAGGCGGTGCACGGAGACTGGCAGGGTTTTATATCTCAGGGGCCGGCGGCAGCGGTTGTCGCAAATCCGAAAGCGCCGAAGTACGGCCGCAGCGAGTTGCCTGCCGACGTGGTGGCCGCGTATCGGCCGTTGGTGGCTCACGCGCGATCAGCGACATTGGCCTCGATTCGTGATCGCACGCTGGCAATGCATGAGTTGATGCAACGGTTTGATGCGCACTTCACGCACCTGCGCGAGGCGCATCATGTGTTGCTCTACGCCGACCTGCCGCATCGGTTGATTCAATACATGCAGCAGGTGCAAGCCGAACAAGGTGACAGCGACGACTGGAACGCCGACCTGCACTATCGGATGGACGCGCGCGTGTTGCATTTGCTTCTCGATGAGTTTCAGGACACGAGTTTCGAGCAGTGGGCTGTGCTCAAACCCTTCGCCGACGAGATCACCTCGACGGCGAACCAGTCGCGCTCGTTTTTCTGCGTCGGCGATGTGAAGCAGGCGATTTACGGTTGGCGCGGCGGGCGGGCCGAGATCTTCGATCGACTCCGTGACGACTTGCAACTTGACGAATCCGCTATCCGCCAACTGAACGACAACTACCGTTCTTCGCAGGTCGTGCTCGACGTGGTCAACAACGTGTTCAGTGGGCTCGGCGCCAACCGCGTGTTGCAGGTTGATAAGGTGCACCGCGCAGAGGCGGCCGACTGGCAGGGCATGTTCGACACGCACACCGCCAAACGCGACATGCATGGCTTCGTCGAACTGCGCACCACACCTGCGCCGTCGGCCGACAGCGATGATGCAACGCACAGCGCCGGAGACAGTGATCATGATGACGAAAACAATACAGGTGTGTCGACGTGCCACCTTGATGCCGTCGCCGCGCAGGTGCAGCAGTTGTGGCAACAGGCGAAAGGGTTCAGTATCGGCGTGCTGGCGTGGCGGAATAAAACCGTCGAGGAATTGCTCTATCGGCTCGGTCGGCGGGGCGTGCCGGCCAGTGGTGAAGGCGGCGTCGCGATCGTCGGCGACCCGGCGATCAACCTGATCATGGCGGCGATGCAACTGGCGGATCATCCAGGCGATCGCGTCGCAGCGTACGCACTTTACAACTCACCAATGCGCGACGCGCTGCCGTTGCCTTCGACAAGCCGGCGGGACCGCGACGACTGTGCGTGGCGGATTCGCAGTGCGGTTCAGACACGCGGGCTGACCGCCACCCTCGAACGATGGGCGGCCTCGCTGGTGCCGGCATGTGATGCGGACAGCGCCCGTCGGCTCACGCAGTTGATCGAACTGGCGGACCAGTTCACGCCGACCGGATCGCCCCGGCTGCGCGACTTTTGTGCGTACATCGAAGGCGCGACGGTCGAACAGCCGTCGTCGGCGAGCGTGCGCGTGATGACCGTGCACAAATCGAAAGGCCTGGAGTTTGACATCGTTGTGCTGCCGGAGTTGGGCAAGAAACCAGGGCAAATTGCGGGGAAGGACGTGTTGATCGATCAGGACGATGCGTCGGATGCAATCAGCGCCGTATACGCACACGCGAAGAAGGCGGTCCGCGCCCTGTCGCCGCAACTGACCGAAGCGTATCGCCAGGAACAGGCCCGGCGGATTCGCGAAGGGTTTTGCGTGTTGTACGTGGCGATGACCCGCGCCCGGCATGCCTTGCATTTGATGGTTGAACCGCTTGCGCGAAACAAAGACGGCAAACTCGCGAAGCGAGGCCATAAGGACCAGTCGTTCGCCGCCATCCTTCGCGCCGCTTTGTGTGCCGACGAGGTCGAAGAAGCCACGCAAGGCGATCAACAGTTGTTCGCGCACGGTGAAAGCGATTGGTACGGCAAGCAAGAAGCTGGTGAATCACAGACCGCGATTGCCGCGCGGTTGCCGAGGTTCAAGGTGGATCGTGCATCAATGGGTCTGCTGCCGCGCAATCGGCCGAGCCGTTCGCCGTCATCGCTGCACGCGGGCCGCGATCAGACCGTCAGCGATTGGCTTGACGTGTCGTCGTCGTTCGCCCAGTTGCGCGGCAGCGTGATTCATGCATGGTTTGAGCAGATCGAATGGCTGGACGAGGATGGCGCGCTGCCAACTATCGACTGGTTGTCCATCGCCCGCGCGGCAGTGCCGACGCCGTTGGCCGATGATTGGCTTGCTGAGCAGTTTGTGCAGTTTGAAGCGATGTTGCAGCACGACGTGGTCAGGCAGGTATTGACACCGCCGGCCGGTGAAGCGAGGGAATCGTTGGAAGTCTGGCGGGAGCGGCCGTTCGTCGTCGCAGCGAATGACCACTTGGTTCAAGGCGTGTTCGATCGTGTGGTGATTCACCGCGAGCGCGAACAGTGCACGTCTGTGGATCTGATTGATTTCAAGACCGATACGGTGGCCGACGGCGCGGCGTGCGATGCGCTGTGTGCACGGTATCGCCCACAAGTCGAGGCGTATCGCGATGCGCTGTGTCGATTGTTTGATGTGGACGACTCGCGGTTGACCGCGTCGTTGTTGTTCGTCGGTGCAGGGATGCATCGGACGATGGGGTAGGGGCAGGCGCGTTACGGTGATGGAGTTGGGGCTTGCTGATGTTGATACGCCTTGGTTTTCCCCATGTTTTCGATGCTTTTTCACGAATTGACAAACCATCATTGCCCCAGCGACGCAGCGCGTTAGACTATGGGACTCGCTTTGACGCGAGGTTGTTCGGGAGAGAATGTGTCGCTGATCAAGGAATGGACACCTTACTTCGATAACGTCACGCGGCAGCGTGGGCGTGACTATTACGAACGCGGCAAGGTCGAACAGGCCTCGCCCGAACGTGGTGAACTCGCTCGCGCCGTGGTGCGCGGCCGGGATTACTACGACGTGGTGATCAACTCACCGGAGGGCGATGAGCCGATGTCGTGTTCGTGTCCGCACTTCGCCAAGGGTTCGTATTGCAAACACCTTTGGGCGTTGTTGATGGCGGTCGAACTGGACGGCGTCCCGGAAGATGAAGAGGCAGCGGGCAACGGTGCGATGAGCGGCGGGCCGATCACCAAAGCGGCCAAACGCGCGGCTGGTGGTAAGGCCAAGCGTCGTGAACGCACCGCTGCGCCCAAACGTCGTGAGCCGGAATGGGTCGGTCGCATGAGTTTGCTCTCGCCGTTCCGTTACACGCAGACCGCCGCACCGCCGATTCTCGCCAAGGCTGTGCACTTCGCCTACGTCATTGACCTCGACCTTTCGCTGACGCACGGCGGCTTGGCAGTGGAAGTTAACCAGTTTCACCCCGCCGCGACGGCCGGCGCAAGGCTGCGTGCGATCAAGATCAATCGCGACGTCCTTGACGACATCAGCGATCCGATTGACCGCGAAGTGTGCGGCCTGTTGCTCGGTTCGACCTGGGCTGAGAAGTGGGAGACCGGCGACTGGACGGTGGACCAACGCAAACACACGGCGTTCATGCTGCCGAACGGCACGTGGCGGCCGATGTTGAAGCGGATTATCAATGTGGGTCGCGCTTTTGTGCGCGGGCCGCACCATGCCGCGCAACCCTTGAAATGGGACGGCGACGCCGGCACATGGCAACTGTGGATGCTCGGCGAACACACCGATGAAGGCCTCAGCGTCAACGTCGAACTGCGACGCGGCCCGCAGGATCAGCCGCAATACATGGCTATCGATGAACCGGACATGATCATCGGCGGGCAGGACGGTGTGGTGTTCCTCGATGACAAAGTCGCTCCGTTCGATGATTGCGGCGCCTTTCGTTGGGTGAACCACTTCCGAGAGGATGAACGTCGCGGCCGACTCGCGTCGCCGTTGATCATTCCGCCCGGCGATGTCGATCGTTTCCTCGAACGCCTTTACATGATGGCGGACCTGCCGCACGTCGATCTGCCGGCCGACATCGCCCCGCCCACGCGCGTGATGACGCCGCGCCCGTTCGTCGAACTCTACAGCCCCGACGGGCCGATTAAACGGGGCAATGGTGCCAAGTATGTGACCGGCCGGGTGTGGTTCAATTATGCCGACCATCGCGTCGACCCGCGCCAGCCGGGACGGTTCATTGTGCCGACGCCGGACGGCACGGATGATGGTCATCGCGAACCGGGTGACTTAAAGCGTGTATCTGATGCAGATGCGTCTGACGCACGCGATGCGGTCGGTACGGTTGACGCAGTTGATCCGGCAACTCAGAGCGACACCACACCGTCCAACGACAGCGCCGACAGTGATCCATTGCTAATCGAGCGCGACTTGGCGTTCGAATCACGCGCGGTCGATTCACTGGCCGCGTTGGGTTTTCGCGCGGACAGCAGTGACGCGGATGTGTTGCAATTGCCCGCGTCGCGCATGCCCACCGCCGTGGCGACGATGATCCGTGACGGCTGGTCCGTGCAGGCAGATCAACACGTCGTCCGCGGCGCCGCCCTGCCGCGACTGACCATTCGCAGTGGGGTCGACTGGTTCGAGGTGCACGGCGGCGTGACGTTCGCGACCGATCAGGGCGAACAGGTGGTCCCCCTGCCGGACATTCTCAAAGCCGCACGCGAAGGCAAGGCGATGATCACGCTCGACGACGGTTCGCAAGGCATGTTGCCCGAGCAGTGGCTTGAAGAGCACGGCCTGCTCTCCGCGATCGGTGAAATCGAAGGCGATCACCTCAAGTTCAAAAACAGCCAGGCAATTCTGCTCGACATGTTGCTCGACGAAAAGTCGCTCGTCGACGTCGATGCCCAGTTCGCCGAGGCACGCGAAAAACTGCGGTCGTTTGAAAAAATCGAACCGGTCACCGCGCCGAAGTCGTTCGACGGTGATCTGCGTCCGTACCAATGTGACGGTCTAGGGTGGCTGCACTTTCTCCGATGGTTCGGCATGGGTGGCATCCTCGCCGACGACATGGGCTTGGGCAAAACGATTCAGGTTCTTGCCCTGCTCGAAGAAAAATACAACGACACCGGCAAGAACGGCGACGGTGAGTCAGCGTCGGGCAAACGTCCTTCCATTGTGGTCGTGCCGCGATCAGTCGTGTTCAACTGGCTGGACGAAGCTTCGCGCTTCACGCCGAACTTGAAAGTGCTTTCGTATGCCGGGCCGGATCGAAAAAACCTGATCGAGCAATTCAACGATGCACATCTGATCGTCACGTCCTATGGCCTGCTTCGTCGCGATATCGTCCAGTTGCAGGACATTGAGTTTGAATATGTCATCCTTGACGAAGCACAGGCGATCAAAAACCCCAACGCGCAGGTCGCCAAAGCCTCGCGCATTCTCAACGCGCAACATCGGTTAGCGTTGACCGGTACGCCGGTTGAAAACCACCTGGGCGATCTGTGGTCGATCTTCGAATTCCTGAATCCCGGCATGCTGGGTAGCGCGACGCGATTCGCCGAGGTGATCAAAGGTCGACCGAGCAACGGCAACGACGCGCCACCCGCCGAGCCCGCGGCGAATGCGGACGGATCGGAAGAAGCGTCGACCGCGACCGTCAAGGGTGGCGGCGACATGGTTTCGCTTGGGTCGCCCGGGTTGACGCGCGATTTGCAAGTC
>JANQKH010000092.1 GCA_028281215.1 Phycisphaeraceae bacterium
AAACGATAGTAAAGTTTGTCCAATCCGCGTCTCATCGTGAGCTCTCTCTTTGCCCTGCTCGTGCCCCATTGTGTAGAGCCGTTTGTTCGCGACGGCTACGCTGGAAAACCCCAGTCCAACCTTGGCGCGCCATGCGGATTTCGGCGGCGCCTTTGACCAATCCGTCCGCCACGCAGTTTCCTTGCTGATGCCATTGTGATCAGGCCCGCGCCAATGCGGCCAGTCGTCTGCAACAGCCGGCGACAGCGGTCCAACCAACAGGCAAACGAATATCGAAACCAACAGCAATCGGCTGATCAAACACGCCATGGAAGCGCCTCCTGAAATCGCAGGGACAATGAAATCTCAACTGTGGCATTGTAGTGCGAATGGGAATGGCCAGCCCAATCATTGAAGGGGGTTGGCTTTGCCTTTGGTCATTTGCAGACGGGCATTGGAGATGACGCCGCCGGAGCGGGCGACATCATTCATGACGCCGATGGCGATCGACTTGGCGTTGTAATTCGCAGGCAGGTAGTTCGAATAAGCCGTGGTAAGCGTGGCCGGCGTACCACTCCAACTCAACAATGGTTTGCCGTCCGCCTTAACTTTCACGTTCACCTTGCCGTCGATGTGTTCAACGTCCACGTCAAAGGTGTAGCTGCGGCCGTTGGTCACGCGGATGGCGGTGGAGGATTTGAGGGCGCTTGGACTGCCGACTGCTCGGAGGCTGCTGACCTTGCCGTGGGTCAGTCCCACATCCAACTGAACGGCTCGACCGGCCACGGGCAGAAGAAGTTTGAACACAGGTCGGCCGGCAGTCGGCGCGAACGTGCATCGGAACTGGTAATTCCCTTTGGGTCGAACGGGCAGGTTGACCATCGCGGTCGCGTTGAGGCCGCGCACTTCGGTCATCAACCGATCACTTGCGTGCTTCCATGTACCCGATGCGCGGTCCCGTTTGAGTTTGACCAATGCGATTGGCGAGACGGGCTTGGTATCCGTGGCGACGGCCGTCGGTTGATCCGCGCGCGCCGTTTGCCGGGTCATGGGCGCAACGCCTGCCAGCGTTTGAAAGTGAATGTTCTCGAAAGAGTAGTTGCCGTATCGGCAAGCGAGCCCGATGGTTCGAGCATCCTTGAGCGCGACCGCTGCGGGCACAGTCAGCAGACCAGGATCACCCTGCCAGCGGATGTAGGGCTTGCCGTCAAGGTCGATTTCAATCGCCAGTTCATCGTCCGCCTTCTTCAGCCGTGCGTCGATGGCGTACTTTTGTCCGACCGCCATCGCTTTGCCCTTCACCTGTGCGGGGCTTTCTAGAATGTTTGCACCATTGATGGACGCCAGTGCGTTGACCACTGAATTGCTACGACGATCGAAGTACGACTGAAGCGCGATCGCTTTGTCGCTCCACGGCAGATAGATGATCGGCGAGTTAAAGTTCCTCGATTCGCCGCGCGTCAGTTCAAGGCGCAGGTGGTAATCTGAAACCGGCGCGACAGGGAACATGGTGCGGCCGATGTATTGCCGACCGGGCGCGGCGGTCAGCACGCCGTCGGCAAACGACCATGTGCCATCGACGACATCTTTTTTCTTGATCCAAAGTTCCATCAGATCAACGACGCCGTCACGTGGCGTGATGACGCCGCGCTCGGCAAGCGTCGCCGGCTTGGGCAGGATGCGGGCATCGCCGCGCAGGGGTTTGAGGCGTGCCTCAGTGAACAAGACATCAGCGTCTTTGGCGCTGAGTCCGATTGCCGCCGGCTCCCATAACTCGTGTTGATCATCTTCACGGAACGCGCCGGCCATGCCGGACCATTTGATCAGTGTTTGGCCGTCGAATGTGACCGTCACACGG
>JANQKH010000105.1 GCA_028281215.1 Phycisphaeraceae bacterium
ACGTGGACAATGACCCGCTGCAGGTCAGTGCGTTCGACGCAGCGAGCATACTCGGCGCTACCGTCACGCTCAACGCCGACGGTTCACTCAACTACGATCCGACAACCTCCGCGACCTTGTCCGCCCTCGCAGACGACGAATCGTTGGTTGACACGCTCACGTACACCATCTCGGATGGAAACGGCGGGCTCGATAGCGCGACTGCCACTGTCACCGTCTTCGGCGACAACATCCCGCCGGTCGCCAACAACGACCTCGCGTCCACCAACAACCAGGCCGCCGTCGATCTTAGCGTGCTGAACAACGACTTCGATCCCGATGGCGATCCTCTGACGATCGTGCAGTTTGACGCGGTGTCCGATCGCGGCGCCACGATCGTGCTGAACAACGGCGTGCTGACCTACGACCCGCAAACCTCAGCGACCTTGTCGGCCTTGACCCCTGGCGAACGTCGTATCGACACCTTCACTTACACCATCACCGACGGTCGTACAGGCTTCGACACGGCCACGGTTTCCGTGCAGGTGCTGGCGGCCATTCCACCGATCGATGACACCATCATCGGCATCGCACCCAACCTGGCGGTTAGCGAGTTCCTGCCGCCTGATCTCTTCTTCGGTCAATCCACGACGGTCGAATACACGATCGAAATCGAAAAGCCGGCGCTGATCGAACCGAAAATCTTCTGGCAGGAGGAAATCTTCCTGACCGATGACGGCATCGTCGACGGTGAAGGATTCGAGTTACTGCTTGGCTCCGATTTCTTCTCGCGGCCGGATGAGTTGATTCTGCCGCCGGTGTCCGAAGAACTGCACGAGATCGTGGTCGATGTGCCGGGCCTCGATGAAATCGCCAGTGGCGGCTTCGTCACGCTGGATCAGGTTCGTAACGGTTTGTCGTTGGTCGTTGTGCTCAACCGTGACCAGTTTACTTTGATCGAGTCGAACCGTGATGACAATCAGGCGGCCGTCACGCCGAACTTCCCCGCCCCGGACCTGGCGGTCTCGTCGCTGACTCGCGTGCCGATTCGGTTCGGCGAGGCGCTGGCGGATCTGTCCTACACAGTCACGAACCAGGGCGACGCACCGGTGGCTGACGGATTGCAATGGACCGAACAGGTGTGGCTGACTACCGAGACGGACATCTTCAATCCTGCCGCCGACGCGTTCCAGATTCAAGTCAGCACGACCACACACACCACGCCGATGGCAGTCGGTGAAACTGCCGAGCGCATCGTGTCGGTCGACTTGACCGGTCTTGCGTTGCCTGCCGGCGTGGAAGTCACCGACTTGAACTGGGTCGTCCTGATCGATCATCCATCGTCGACCGACGCTGGGCCGGCCGATCCGGGCGACGTGATCGAAACACATGAACTGGCGGATGATCCGAGCAACAATGTATTCGTTCGCACGGGTGTCGGAATTGACTTCAGCCCGATTCGCATAGATGTGACACAAGGCGCATTTAACTTCAATGATGTGACACAGGCATCCGAACTCGTCGGCGGCACGGCGCAAATCGGGCTTGAACCCTTGGACGGCTCGCCGTTCCGACCCATGTTGCAGTTCACCGGCGACATCGTGGCAGGGCTGACCGAAACGACCTTCATCGGCCGATTCGACATCCTCAGCGATCGTTCGCTGCCGTTGTTTGAAGGCACGATGACCCTGGCCGCCAACGGCACGACGTCGATCGTGCTCTTGGAAAGCAACGAGGTCGCCGGCGATCTCGAATTCGGTGACGCCGAACTGATCGTGGAAGATCTTCAATTCGTCGTGCCGGATCAGGACGCACATCCCGACGGTGAATTGCGCGTTCAGGGCCGGCTGCAGTTGCCCGCGTCGCTCGGCGGTGGTGACATTCCGATCGACGGTGATGACTTTATTCGCATCACGCCCGATGCTTTGTCATTCGATGGTGCGCAGATCGATGATTCCAATCTGACGATCGATCTGGACGGCCTCGATTTGATGGCCGAGGTACTCACCTTGCGCGATCCAAGCGGCGACCTGACACAACTTCAATTGGGCGGCCTGTTCAACGTGCCGCAGGTTGACAGTTCAACCGTCATCAGCATCGAGCAAGGTAACTTCTTCCTCTCACCGCTCGATGAGGATCCAACTTACGCCGGCACGCTGAACTTTGATCTGATCCGCATCAATAACGACTGGGGCTTGGTGGATGTGGAACTGACACCGACCTTCAACAACGGCTGGACCACAACGGGAGTCGGCACGTTCACCGGTCCGGCGGCCGCGTTGAATGCGACCATCGACGTGCTTACAAGTGGCGCGCTGGATGTGAACGTCGGCTTGCTAGATGGCATCGATCTGGCTGTGTTCGGTATCGATATGGATGCAGCCGGTTTTGCGTTCATCTCCGACCGCGCAGCAGGCGGTGCGATTTTCGATCCACAAGTCGAACTTGACGGCGTGCTGACGTTGCCCGAAACCCTGACCGGTCCGTTCGCCGACATCGTCGACCTGGATGTGCTGCCGTTGGTCTTTGACTTCGCAGACGCCGCCAACCCGATCACCATCAACGCCGACGGCGTGGACTTGAACAACACCTCGCAAACCTTTGTGGGCCGTTGGGAATTGCCGTTGTTCAACATCGTCACGGTTGAACTGTCGAACCCACAACTCACGTTGAATGAGGATGCCCAATGGTTCGAACTGCGCGGCACGATTGCCTTCCGCGACCTTGGCGACGCAGCTTTCACGTTTGCAGGCGATGACAGCTTCATCCGAATCAATGACCAGGGACTTCAACTCGTAGGCGATATTGCGTTGGTGGGTCCGATCACGTTGACGACCGATCGCGGCGAGGTCGACATTACTGACATGACGTTGGCTGTCGACCTGGATGACAGCGTCTACCGAGGACAGGCGATGCTCAACGATGGCGTGCTCGACCGGTTGGTCGACGTCACCATCGGCGCTGATGAAATTCGATTTGATTCCGTGGCTGCGGGCGGCGGCGCTTTCATCGTAGACGATCCTGACGAAGTTGCGCCGCCGATCAATGCTCCGCTCACCGGCGGCGCGGCGGCCGCGACGGGACTGCTACCGGTCAACGGCCTGTTCGAGGAAACCGATCCCGCCAGCCCGGACTTCGGATGGAGCACCACCGGTTCCGCCATCGCCAACGGTGTTGGACGACTCGACGAAAACGCTTCGCAGTTCAGCAGTTTCTTCCAGACGTTCACGATTCCGAATGATGCGGTCTCGCTGGAATTCACGATTGTCGATCTGCAATTGGGCAATTCGATCACCACGTTGCCCGATGCGTTTGAAGTGGCCTTGCTCGACGGGGTTACTGGTCAACCGTTGATCAATCCGCTGACCACGCTGAACAACACCGACGCCATCGTGAACATTCAGCACGACGGTACGGTGCACTTCGCCGGCAGCGTTACCACACCGGGTGCGACGGTCTCCGGCGATGTGGCGGACTTCAGCAACCCGGTGACGTTCGAGGTCGACCTGACCGGCGTGTCCGGCAGTTCGCAATTGATCTTTGAATTGCTCGGCTTCGGTGCGCTCGATAGCTTCGTCGAGATCGACAACGTCATCATCCGCACGGAAAACCAACCCAACACGGCACCGATCGCGATTGACGACGAGGCGGTTACTGATGAAGACACGTTGTTGGACATTTCGGTCTTGTCGAACGACACGGACATTGACGGCGACATCATGG
>JANQKH010000126.1 GCA_028281215.1 Phycisphaeraceae bacterium
GGCGAAGGCAACGTCATGCTCTGCGCGACCGCGTGTGACTTCGACTGGAACAACCTGCCGTCGCCGCGATTGAATGTGTATCTGCCGCTGTGGCAACAAATGGTTTCCTATCTGGCGGTGAACGTCGACCCGCCGCGCAACGTGGGTGTTGGGCAATCGCTGATGGCGATCGTGCCCGCCGAAGCGACGGCGTATCAGGCTACCTTGACTGACCCCGCAGGCAAAGCGCATTCGATGCCGGTAATCGAAGCCGGCGGCCGCGGCGTGGTTGAATATAAGGAAGCGGAACAGATCGGCCTTTACACGCTGAACGTCGCCGGGCAGAAGCCGATTCACTTTGTCGTGGACACCCCGCGCATCGAATCCGACTTGGCACAACTATCGGATGAGGAGATTGAAACGCTCGCGTCGTCAATGGGCGCCGAAGTGGTCGACAGTTGGGATGAATACGCGGAACTGGACAAGACCCGGCGGTTCGGCATGCCGGTCTGGACGTGGTTCTTCTGGGCGATGCTGGGATTTTTCTTTGCCGAACTGATTCTTCAACACTGGTTTGCCACGCGAAAACTGTAGTTGGCGCATTGATTGAACATGAACATCGGACCGCTCCATTTTTCCGACCCCGCCTACGTTTGGATAGGGCTCTTCCTTGCGGTTCTGTTCGCGTGCGGCACGTGGTTGCTCTATCGGCGGGAAACCCTGCGGGAAAACCGCGGCGAACGGTTGGCGTGGTTGCTGCCGTTGCTGCGCGTCATCGCCGTTGTGTTCATCATTCTCATGATCACCAAGCCGGTGCTGCGTCACCGCAATCGCATCGGTGAGTTCGGTCGCGTGCTGGTGTTTCTTGATGCGTCGCAGAGCATGACGCTTCATGATGAACACATGGACGTGTCGCGCAAACTGCTGATCGCAAGGGAACGTGGTTGGATTTCCGGCGACAACCTGGACACATCACTGGCCGATGCGGCGGACGAATTGCGTGACGCCGGCCAGATGATGGCGAGTGTGGTTCGGCGCAACCCGTCGGACAAGCCGATGTTGGAGATTGCATCATCGTTCGAGGCCAAACTCAACCGCGTGCGCGAGCAACTGGTTAATCTGAACGCCGCGACGTTGAACATCGATGACGGTCAAGTGCAACCGGGCAGCATTGCCCGCGAGTATTGGCTCAACGTTCAAGGCGTCGGCGTGGGTTCGCTGACCAGCACAGGTCGCATCAATCAGCCGCCGACCGGGCGATCGTTGCCGGATCTGTTCGAGGCGCCGTCCAATGTAGGCGACGACTACGGCCAACGCATGCGCGGTTACGTGCTGCCGCCGGTGGATGGCGACTACGTGTTCTGGATCGCGTCCGATGACGAGTCGGTGCTCTATTTGAGCACGGATGATTCTCCCGCGAACAAACAGCGCATCGCTCAGGTCCGCGGCATGACTCAACGGCGAGGCTGGCTTTCCGGCCCCACGCAGTCGCAACCGATTCAACTGCGCGGCGGGCGACGCTACTACATCGAAGCGTTGCACAAGGAAGGCAACGGCGACGATCACCTGGCGGTGGGTTGGCAATTGCCGGTCGGTGCGATGGAGCGGCCGATTCCCGGCAAGCGACTGGCGCCTTATCTCGGCACACCGGGCGACACGCCGATCGCCAAGCGCGATGCCCTCGTGCAAGCGTTTGACAACGAACTGCTGTTCCCGGTGCGCAAGGCGATCAAACTGCGTGCCGGCAGCGATCAGGGCAATGCCTTGCGTTCACAACTGGTAGGGTATCTCGCCGTGGTCCGTCGTTGGGAAAGCCAGTTGCGTGAAACGTTTTCCGGCTATGTGCGCGGACAGATCAAGCGCGGCAACACCGACATGGCGGCGGCGATCGCACGCGTCGAACAGCAGACTCGCTGGGAACGCATGCAGTCGGCGTTGTTGGAATCGGAAGGCTTTCTCGACACGTTGTCGAAACAGCATGACGTCGAACTGCACGCATTGCGCGAGGGACAAAGCGAACTGCTTTGGTGGGCTGATGACAATGATGACCTGCCGCAGGTGTTGCCGATCGAACCCATCGATGCCGCGTCCGATCTGAGCACCGGCCTGCAACAACGCGTGCGTGACGACAGCACCGGTGAATCGATCGACCCTGATGGGCAACGTGTGGTGGCGGTGGTGATCTCAGACGGTCAGCACAACATCGAGGGCAACAGCCCGCAGATGACCGCCGCGGTACTCGGCGACCGGCGCATTCCCGTCCACACAGTCGGCTCCGGTGCGCTAATCCGTCCGGAAGACCTCGCCGTGCAGGGTGTCGAAGCGCCGCAGACTGTGTTCCACGACGATCGCGTCAAAGGTGAAATCCTGCTGACCGACGACATGCCGCCCGGTCAGCCGTTCGACGTGACGATTGAACACGAAGGCAAAGAGATTTTCTCGCAGCGGCTGGTGACGGACCGCAGTCATCATCGCCGCGTGCCGTTTGATTTTTCGGTGAAGGAACTGGTCGAACAGGTCCGTCCGCCGCGCGACGGCGTGCGCATGATCAACGTGCCGTTGAATTTGCAGGTGAAGGTGTCGCAGTTAGATGATGAAGCCGAGGCGGCGAACAATGAACAGCCGATGGTGGTGCATGCGATCACCGAGCCTCGTAAAGTGTTGATCGTTGACGGTCGTTCGCGATGGGAAACCCGCTATCTGCGCAACCTGTTCGAACGCGACAAACGCTGGAGCGTCAACGCCTTGTTCGCCGGCATCATGTCCAACGGTAGCTGGCGTCGCGGCGATGCAGTCGGCATGTTCCCACAGGACCGCGAGACGCTGTTCAGTTACGATCTGATCGTGCTCGGCGACGTCAATCGCAATTTGCTGCGCGACGAGGAAATCGAATGGTTGCACGATTACGTCAACAGCCGAGGCGGCGGCCTGCTGTTGATCGATGGGCGCCGCGGACACTTGCGCAAATACACCGACACGCCGTTGTTTGACCTTTACCCAATCGAATGGCTTTCCGAGTTGGGTAACGAAACGGAGATGCCCCGGCGGTTGAAACTCACGCCGACCGGTAATGCGGTCGCGTCCCTGCGTTTGCAAACGGACGCCGCCGAGAACGCGGCACTGTGGCCTGAACTTCATCCGCCACACTGGGTCGCGCCGGTGCGAGCGCTGGAAGGCACCGAAACGCTGGTCACGGCGGAACTGCAAAGCGACAAAACCGTGCCGGTGATGGTGTACCGAAGTTACGGCGCGGGCAAGGTGATCTACCTGGGCATGGATGAGTCGTGGCGCTGGCGGTACGAAGTGGGCGACTTGTATCACGCGCGATTTTGGAATCAGCTTGCCAAGTGGTCCGGCGAACAGCCTTTCGCCGTGCAGGATCAGTACGCCAAACTCGACGCCGGCAAGCCCGTTTACAAACCGGGTGACAAGGCTGAGATTCGTGCCCGCCTGCGCGACAAAAACGGTAAGCCGCTGTTGGACGCCGACGTGATCGCGGAACTGATCCAGGACGGCAAAAAGATCGCGTCGATCCCTCTCGAGCCGGACGTCAACAAGGGCGGTGTCTTCCGCGGCACGACGCCGGCGCTGGAATCTGGCAGCTTCGAGGTCGGGCTGGTGGTCAGCGAACTGGCGGACGTGGAAGTCAAAGCGCGGGCAAAGTTCAGCGTGGAAGACCAATTGTCGCTGGAAAAACGCGAATTGGTCATGAACGAGCAGTTGTTACAAAAGATGGCCCAGCAGTCGGGCGGCCGGTACTACCGGGAGGAAGACCTCGGCCAACTGCTCAAAATGCTGGAGCCTTTGAGTCACGGTAAAATAGTTGAATCGGAAACCCAACTGTGGCGCAGCTATTGGTGGTTTATCCCCATCGTGCTCCTGTTCACCTTTGAATGGGTGTTGCGCAAGCGTGCAGGCATGCTTTGATCATGCGGCGCACGTCGGAAGGTTCAGAGTTTCGCCGGTGACGACGTTAATCAATGGACTGACAACGAACTCCCGGACCTCGGCAAGAGGAAACGCCCATGCATGTTGCCCTCAATCAAGTCACGATCGACAAACTGCACGCCTTCGGCCGCCGCCGCAAAATGCTCATTGTGGTTCGTGGCTTCTGTGCCGGCATCGTCGCCTTGCTCGGCGTGATGAGTATCGTCGCGCTGCTCGACCGGTTCATCGTGCTCGGCGATACGACACGCTTGATGCTCAGCGGCGCCGGTTACCTCACAGTGATCGGCGTGGCGTGGTTGACCTGTATCCGCATGATCATGCGCATTCCAAGTGAGAAGGAACTCGCGCGACTGGTCGAAACTGTCTCGCCGGAACTGCGTGAGGACCTTGTCTCCGCTGTCGAACTCGGCGCGCCCAACTCCGATGCCCGCTACGACTCGGAAGTATTCCGCCGCCTGTTGCAGCAGGACGTGGCCAGTAAAATGGAATCGGTCAAAGTCGAACGCCTTTTGCCGCCCGGCTTGATCGGACGATGGGTGCGCTTCGCCTGCCTCGTACTGACCTTGTGCGTCGGCCTCATGCTCATTCCGGGTCTCGAGTTCGGCAACATGCTCACCCGCGCGCTGATTCCCATGGCCAACGTCGATCGCGTGTCGAACGTGCGCGTCAAACTGGTCGCGCCGAATCCCGCCGACCCGCTCGTGCCGCACAACGAAGCCGTCGACATCATCGTGGAGCACGTCGCCGGCACGAAGCCCGATCAAGTCACGCTCGAAACCTTCCGTCTCGAAGAAGGCCGTGAAGATGAAGCGCTGGTGATGAAACCGACCGGCACACCCAACCAATATGCCGCGACCGTGCAGATTGGTCGCGAGCCGGTCACCTACCGCGTGCTCGCGGGCGACGCCGTCACCAAAAAATACACCATCACCACCGCCTCGCGCCCGCACGTCAACGCATTTTCCAAGACGTACCAATACCCGCAATACACCCGTCGGCCTGATCAAACCGTTTCCGAAAACCACGGCGATATCCGTTCGCTTCAAGGCTCCACCGTCGAGCTTGTGATGCAGACCGATCAACCGGTCACCGCCGGCGAATTGCGAATTGAATCACCCGGTCAACCGCTGCGCACCGTTCCGTTGACGGTGAGTTCGGAAAACGAGGTGCGCGCGGCCGTCAAAGTCGATGAAACGGCGACTTACAAAGTGCATCTCGTCGCCCGCGACACCGGTTTCAGCAACCCGTTCGACCCGCAATATGAAATTGTTGCCGATCCGGACCGTCCGCCCACCGTCGAACTTCGCCAGCCGTTGCAAAACCTGTTGATCCCCGGTGACGAAATCGTGCGCATGTTCGCCGTCGCCACCGATGACATGGGCCTCGACACTGTCGCACAGATGATTCGCGTGAACGAGGGACGTTGGATCGAAGTCATCGTCGCGGAGAACGCCGGCAGGGACGTGCAGCTTCGCCGAAACCTCGACCTGTTCGACCTTGCCGTCAAACCCGGTGACCGCGTGCAGTCCCGCTTCGCCGCGACCGACTTCGGCGGCAACAAAGCCGAGTCGACCGTTGTCACCGTCACCGTCAGTTCGACCGGCTTCGACCCGAATCGATTCAACGCCATCAAAGCCAAGCAACAGGTTTACGCGGCGCTGGCTCAACTGAAGTCCACCACAGAGGATTACTCGCGTGTCGTGCGACAGGGCGGGCAACGCCTCCGCGATGGCGCGCTGCAACGGCAGCAGGCGCTGGCGAACATGGCCGACGCCGCCGAGCAGATTCAACAGCAGGCCGACGCTACGCTGACCGAAGTCACCAACGCGCTGCGTGTGGTCACCGCCGGCAGCGAAGCATACGACCTTGTGTTGGTCGGCCGACTTGCCAGCCGCGTACGGGATGACTGGTCGAAGACGATCGCCGGCGCCGCTGCGCGAGCCGCGGCAACCGACAACGCCGATGTGATCAACGCCGAAGCCGAGCGGGCGCAACAGGCTGTCGTCTCTGCGTCGCAAGCTTTGACCGAAGCCGAGATTGGTTTTCGCCATATTTTGGCAAGCGACGAAGCCGACACCATCCTTCGCGATCTGATCAGTTTGTCGCAGGACCAGACGCGCATCGATCCCGCCCTCTGGCCCGACGAGCCCGACACCTGGCAGCGACTGGCCCGTCGGCAAAGCGCGGTGGCGGCGCAGCTTCGCCTCGTTGACGAAGTGGCCGCGAAGCTCGCCGCCCGTGGTGACAGTGACGCATTCGAACGCATCGCCGACGCCATGAACCACTGGATGCAGCCCCGCGCCGCCGCCGAGCAGGCGTTGGCCGACCGACAAATCGACGACCGGTTTGGACCACGCATTCAAGGTATGACCCGTGGTCTTGACCAAGCCAAGCAGGTGCTCCTGCCCGCAGCGAAAGAGTTGGCGGAAATCGCCGCGGTTGACGGCCGCGCCCGAATCGAGCGCGCCGTTGCCATGCTCGCGCCGCACATCCACGCCACCCATGCCGCCGCCGGCGAAGCCTACGACGCCCAACAACTGCTGTTCGACCAGCGCGCCCGAGGCGCCGGTGAAAACACCATTGCTCGCGTCGAGTCACAGGCCGACGCCGCCAAGGCGCGCAACGCCGACATCTGGCAGGGCGCGATCGATCAATTTAAAACAGCCGGCACTTTGCACGAGTCACGATCGGACAGCGATTCGCAGTTCGTTGCCGACATCGGGCTCACCCGCCGCGCCACCCAAGCCCTTCGTGTGAAGTACGACAGCCCCGAAGCCCGAGAGGCGGTTGCTTCGCTTCGCGTGATCGCCAACGCGTTTCGCACGTTGGAGGCGGGGCACGGCGTCGCCGAGTTGCTCGCCGGTGTCAAAGCGCAGGCTGCGCGCGAAAAATGGTTGCGCACCCCGTCCGACGCCTTGACCCTTCACCCGCGCGATTGGGACTGGGCGTCCATGCACATGAAACAGGTCGCCGATCATATGCGCGATGCGGAATTGCCCGACGCCGCAGTGGACCTGTTGAGGCAAACCCGGTTGAGCGACCAGGCCGGCCGCGTCGGTCGCGAAATGTCACGTCGCCGTGCTACCGGCGCCGCGCAGGACAAACAGGACGCCGACCTCGACGCCATCGCTAAACAATTGGCCAAGGTTCACCAACTAATCGAAGCCGACATGGACCGCGCCCGTCGGCTCATCGCCGAGCAGGCGCCGACGGTCAGCCAGATGATGGCCAAACTCGCCGACGATGCCGAGCAACTCGCCCACGACGCGCAACAAGCCAGGCAAAACGTCGCCGACGACGAGCAGCCCGACGAACCCTCCAAGGAAGAGGTGGCTGAACTGGCCCAGAAGCAGGACGCATTGAACGAGCAATTGGAAGACCTCGCTTCGGCGTTGCGCGAGCAGGCCAATGTCGAAGACGTGTTCACGGATGAAGGCCGCGAAAACGCCCGTGATGCCGACGATGCACTGGCGATGATCAAACAGCCTGCCGAGCAGGCGGACCAGGCTGTACAACAGGCGGATGCCCAGATCAAGGCCGACCAGCAACCGGAAGCTTCCCTTGAAGCCGCGGCTGAACAGGACCAGCAACTGGCTCAAAACCTGCGCCAATTGGCGGAACACTTTGAAAACGTCGAGCAAGGCAAAGGCGAACAGACCCGCGCCGCCCTGCGCGACGCGGAACAGGATCTCGGCGTCAAGCGCGACCTCGATCAGGAGTTCGGCCGCATGGCGAAGCTGGCGGAGATCGCCAAGCTCGATCCGCAAGACCAACTCAAGGCGCTTGAAAACGAACTGGCCAACAACCCGGCGATGAAGCGCGAACTCAGTGACATCGCCCGTGATGCCGTCGCCGAGGCGCGCGATCAACTTGACCAGGCCGCCGCCCAGGAAAAACGCATCGCCCAGGATCTCGAAGCCGCCAATGCCAACGATCAGCAACGTAACCCGCAGGTCGAACAACGCCTCAAGCAGATCGCTCAGAAGGCCGAGCAGATGGCGGTAAACGAAGTCGCCAAGGTCGCGGAGCATTCACTCAAAGGCGCGCCCAACGCGCAGCAGCCGCTCAACGAGGCGATGAAAGCGCTCGAACAGGCGGGCGACGCGGTTGATCCGCAGAAGCCCAACCCCGCTGATCCGAACCAACAAAATCAGGCCGGCAACCCCGAAGCGCAACTCGCCAAGCAGGCGCAAGCTTTGCAAAACGCTTTGCAGGACGCGGCCGACAATCTTAAGCAGGCGAATCAGAACGCAGAACAGGACGCCCAGGCCGTTCGCAAGGCTGAACGCGAAGCCACCGCTCAATTGGCCATTGGCGACGCGACGCCCGAACAGCGCATCGCTGCGGCTGAAGTGATCCGCAAAGCACCCAAACAACAGGAAGCCGCGCGCGCCACGCGCGACGCCGCGGATGTGGTCGCCAAAGATGCGCAAAAACTCGCCGACGAAGCCGCGCAACTGGCGCGCGATCTGCAACGCGTCGCCGAGCAGAACGCCAACAATCTTGAACACGCCGCCAAACAACAGCAACCGATCGGTGAGGCGGTCGCCAACGCCGAGGACAACGTCGCTCGCGCCGCAAGACATGAAGAACGGCTTGGCAACGAACAGGGCGCTGAGCAACTCGATCAAGCTAACAAGCAGATCGAAAAGGCGGGTGACCAGGTCGCCAAGGCCGAGCAGCAACTGGCCCGTGCGGACACTCAGGGCAGCAAGCAAGCAGTCAACGATGCGCAAAAGCAACTTGACAAGCAACGCGACAATCTCGACCAGATCCTCGGTCAACCCCAGCCGCGCTACAGCGATGAAGACGGCAATCCCTTGCCCGATGCGCCACAGGGCAACCCGATCCCGGACGATCCGCAACCCGGTGATTCCAAACAGGGCGATCCCAACCAATCTGAGCCCAAGTCGGGCGACGGTAAACACGCTGAACCGAAGTCTGGTAAACCCAAACATGGTGAAGGTAAACACGGTGAGCCCAAGTCAGGCGAACCCAAGCACGGCGAAGGCAAGCATGGCGAACCAAAGTCAGGCGAACCGAAATCCGGTGACGGCAAGCACGGTGAATCCAAATCGGGTGACCCCAAGTCCGGTCAACCGAAAGGCGGCCAGCCGGGTCAAGGTGAACCCAAGAACGGTCAACCGAAAAATGGTCAACCTGATGGCGGTTCGCCGGCCATAGACCCCAATCAGTTTGCCGGCAACCCGAATGGTCAGTTGGACCGCGCGATGAAGAACGCGGCTGATGCCCTCGAAGCCGGCCAGCAGTCGCCCCAGGATCAGGCCGCCGCCAAGTGGATGGCACGGGCGTTGGATCAGCTGGACCAGGCACTCAATCCAAGCGACCCCGCCAACGCCATGGCTGCCCGCCAACCGCAACAAGGCCAGCCGGGCCAAGGCCAACCCGGTCAGGGTCAGCCCGGTCAAGGTCAGCCCGGTCAAGGTCAGCCGGGTCAGGGTCAGCCCGGTCAAGGTCAGCCCGGTCAGGGCCAACCGGGTCAGGGTCAGCCCGGTCAAGGCCAACCGGGCCAAGGTCAGCCGGGCCAAGGTCAGCCGGGTCAGGGTCAGCCGGGTCAGGGTCAGCCGGATCAAGGCCAGCCGGGCCAAGGTCAGCCGGGGCAGGCGGCATTGGCGCAGGCGACGGAAGCCGTTCGTCAGGCGGCCCAGGCTCAAGCGCAAGCAATGGCCCAGGCGCGTCAAGCGGGCGCCACGCCAGGACAGCAAGGTCAACCGGGTCAAGGTCAGCCGGGTCAAGGTCAGCCGGGCCAAGGTCAATCCGGTCAGGGCCAGCAAGGCCAGCCGATCCCGGGTCAGATGGCACAAGGTCAAGGCCAAGCCGGTCAAGGTCAGGGTCAGAATCAGGGTCAACAGCCCGGTCAACAGCCGGCCGGTCAAGGCACGCAGAGCGGTCAGGGTGCGGCGGTGGCGGCGGCTGGCCAAGCCGTAGGCCAGTTGCCTGATCAGGCCGCCATCAAGCGCGGCGATTGGGGCAAACTGCCGCCGAAGCTTGCCGAGGATCTTCTTGAAGGTCAACGCAACGGCGTTGCGCCGGAGTATCGTGATCTGGTCGAAGCCTACTTCCGCGCCATCGCGAAAAAGGCACGCGACACCGACAACCCCAGCGAGTGATCAACATGTTCACGCGGCGAACATTCCTGACCGGCACCACCACCGCGGCGATCACTGCGTCCGTCACGTCGACGATGTTCGCCCAGCCGGGC
>JANQKH010000209.1 GCA_028281215.1 Phycisphaeraceae bacterium
GGTGGCTGGACAACCGACCGCACATGGATCGTCGATCTCAGTAACCCCGCGAAAGCGACAATCGAAGACGGACCGCGCCTGCTCGTCGACAATGGCATCGCGGATGCGTGCGTCGCGAAGGTGAACCATTGGATCATCGTCGCCGGCGGCGAATCGGAACGGAACGGGCAGGACACCGAACTCTCACTTGCGCGGGTCATCGACACCAGGCAACGCAAAGTCTACGCCGTGCCCAACATGCACGCCAAACACGACGATGCCTTCAGCATCACCACCAAACGCGGCATGATTATCTTTGGTGGATACGCGCAAGCCTTGAATCTACCCGTCGCGGTGTCGGCGGTGGAGATGTTTGAAATCCCCGTGCGCCAGTAACAAGGAATTGGCACACCAAGTCCTCTTGGGATGTGTGATTCGGATGTTGCCGGCGTCCATCGACGCAGGCCGATCGGCCTGACCAAACACCGTGTTGAAAACCAACTGATTTCACGTTGACCCCTTTCCGGCAGGTTGCTATTTTGCGCTCGTCACGGCACCTTGGACGATGTGCCGGGCCGGATTCCATCGGGGCAACACGTCGAACACGTTGGGAGAAATCATGAAAACCCATTGGAACAAGATCGGGTTCACCGAGTCGCAGATCATCGTCACGCAAGGCGAAACCAAAGCGGTAATTCCGCCTATGGAAGTGCTGATGGTTGAACACGTCGGCTCAGCTGTGCCCGACGGCGTGCGAATCGAAGAGGACGCCACGCTCCAGATTACGACCGCCAACAATGAATACCACGTCACCCTTCCTCACAAACGATGCCTCACCGCGTTCAAAACATTGATGTCCGGCTGCCGCAACGCCGCGGCGCTGACGTATCAAGACGAGTTGCTGTTTCCCACTCGCGCCATTGAGAAGGGAGACACCGCCCTTCCGGAGCGGGTGGCGCAGCATCTGAAACCAACAGGCAAATCGAAGATGGGCAAAGGGATGATGATCGGCATAGCACTGATCATCCTCGGCGCGGGCGCCGGCTTGACAATGGCCTTCCTGTTCATGCGTGAAGGATGGGACGCAGCGCCGCGGGTCTATCGTCGCGTGGTCGCCCTGTGCGGTGTCGCCGTCCTTGCCGGCTTCCTGGCGATCGGCCAGGCAATTGTCGCACGAATCAAAACCGGTCGCATGGTGAGCAAGATTCGACAATTGACGCTGGACGACCTTCAGGCACTCGAAACCAGCACGGATTTCGCCCGCCACAAGTACATGAAAACCCGCCGCTTGCCGGACGACCCACTGCCCAACCCATTGAAAGCCGCGCTTGGGGTGTCGTTTCTTCTGTTCTGGGCACCGTTTGTCGGCATGGTGCTGAGCATCTACGTGCTGGGACAAGTTCATCATTCCAAACGATGGCGTATGCTCGGTATGCTCAGTTGCATTCTTAGTTCCACCATCACCATCATTGCAATCATTGTCTGGATGGTGAAAGGAACACCGCTCTATTGGAAGTATTTGAACTGACAAAGAAAACAGGCGACCCATTGGCCGCCTGTTTCGTTCGTTCAAGTTGTAGAGCTAAACACTTACACCGGCACCTTGATCTGATAGGGCGCACGCTGTTTGCGCTTCAGCATCGCGTTGGCTTCCACGTCACTGTTGATCTGTTCGGATTTCGGATCGAACTTGATCTCGCGGTTGAGGCGGATCGCGATGTTCGCCAAGTGGCACGTGCTCAGGTGACGGTGATGGCTGAATACGTCGGACACCGGCAGGTTGCGGCTCTTGATGCATTCGATCCAGTTCTGATAGTGGTCCGGGTTCATTTCGGTCTTGTAAATCTCAGCGATCTGATCTTTGGAGACTTCCGGGCGTTTGCCGTCGAGCAGGCCGCTGCCACCGCCACGGTTGACGAAGATTTCGCCTTTCTCGCCAGTGAAAGTGATGCCGTTCTTGCCGTCGTTGCGGATGGTCATTTCGACTTCGCCGTGTTGTTTGGTGTTGAACATCGCTTTGACGTTGAACGCGGTGGCGGTGTTGTAGGAATCGTCTTTCGTGGGGTTGCCCTTCTCATCGAACGGCACAGGATGTGTCGCGGTCCCCTTGACCAAGTACGGACCACTGTCTTCCATGCCGATGCCCCATTGGGCGATGTCGACGTGGTGGGCGCCCCAGTCGGTCATCTTGCCGCCGGAGTATTCGTACCACCAACGGAACTGGTAGTGACAACGCTTGGCACGGTATTCGACTTTATCGGTTTGGCCGAGCCAGCGATCCCAATTCAGGTGAGCCGGCGGTTCTTCCACGGGGAACGGGCCGCCCTTGGGCCCGCCGCCGATCGAGCAGTTCACTTTGCTGATTTTGCCAAGCCCGCCGTTGCGAATGAACGCGACGGTGTTGAGGAACTGTCGGCCGCTGCGCTGTTGCGTGCCGACTTGGAAGACGCGCTTGGTCTGCTTGCACACGCGGGTGAGAATCTTGCCTTCGTCGACGGTCAACGTCAGCGGCTTCTCGCAGTAAACGTCTTTGCCGGCGAGCATCGCTTCGACCGCGATCTTGGTGTGCCAGTGATCGGGCGTGGTGATGACAACGGCGTCGATGTCTTTGCGGGCGATCAGCTCTTCATACTTTTCGTAACCTGCGATGTCCGCACGCCGGCCGAGCTTGCGATTCTTTTCGCCCATGGTTTTCTTAGCGCGTTCGAGGTACTTGGCGTCAACGTCACACGCGGCGACGGCTTCCACGCCGGCGCGGCCGGTGATACCGTTCACATGCGCGTTGCCGCGCGAACCGACGCCGATGAAACCGACGGTGATCTTGTCATTGGCGCCGAATGCCGACTTGGGCACAATCATCGGCGCGGCGATTGCAGATGCAGCCGACGCTTTGACAAACGAGCGGCGGGAAAAGCGTTTGGACATTGCGGGTCTCCTTGAGAATCGATGACGAGTGAAGGGAACATGATACCAGCACCGGGAATCGATGTGCCATAGCACAAAACATTCGATGATCCGGCCCATTTACGCCAACAGTTCTTTCACCACATGCCCGTGCACATTGGTCAAGCGGCGATGGATACCGTTGTGGTAGAACGTCAGTTTTTC
>JANQKH010000216.1 GCA_028281215.1 Phycisphaeraceae bacterium
GGCGAACATCTGCCGCATGGCGATGTGATTGCCGTGGTGCTTCAACCCTTCTTCAAGAATGTCGAACATTTTGATGAACGCGCTGTGCCGTTTGAATGCCTTAGCGATCTCGCAGTATTTCGCGGCGGAGACGGCGGCGGGATCAGTCGGCCGTTTGTCCCAGAACGCGACCAACGCCGCCGCCTCGCGCGGCACGTCCTGCTGGTTCCATGCCTCGGCTATGGCAGCGTCGTCACCGGTGAATCGGCCGGCGTCCATATCAAGCGTCGCGCCGTTGGCGAGGATCACCTTGATCGTTTCTAGCGCTGTCTGCCGGTCGTATTCCTTCTCGCTTTCCGGCAATTCGTCGTAGGGCACGAGGCAGGGATGGGTCTTGGCGTGGTCGTTACGGTCGTCGCCCAGCGTCCAGCCTTCTTTGATGCGTTGCTTCGCCCAAGTGTCGTGGACGTGCTCGGCAAGCGTTTCAACCAGCGGCATCAACTCCGCCGGCAGTTCGATTTTCGACGTGTCCAAGGGATTCGGTTCGTACACAGAACCATTCTATCGGTTTCACGTGACCAGCGCGAATGCGGACGGCAACCCGCAAATATTCTCCAAAGTCGGTATTGGCCAGAGTGATTGTAGCTTGCTACCTTGACCGGCTTGCCTCCGTGCAGAAGGATTCGTCTCATGGCCAAAGATCCGAAGAAAATTGTGCTCGCCTACTCCGGCGGCCTGGATACCTCCGTCATCCTCCCTTGGCTCAAGCGTCGCTACCGCGGCGTCAAGCTTGTGGCGTTCGCCGCTGAATTGGGGCAAGGCGATGAACTGAATAACATTGAAAAAAAAGCCAAAGCCAGCGGTGCTGACGAAGTGATCGTCAAAGATTTGCGCAAAGAGTTCGCCGAGCAGTATTGCTATCCGCTGTTGCGGGCACATGCGATTTATGAAACGGACTATTTGCTGGGCACAAGCATCGCCCGGCCGTTGATCGCCAAGCATCAGGTGCTCGCGGCAAAGGCGACCGGCGCCGACGCCGTTTCCCACGGCGCGACCGGCAAAGGCAACGATCAAGTCCGCTTTGAACTGACCTACATGGCGCTGAACCCCAAACTGAAGATCATCGCGCCGTGGAAGGACAAACAATTCCTTGATGATGGATTGAACGACCGCGAGACAGCGATCGAATACGCGAAGGCGAACAAGATTCCGATCGATCAGACGAAGAAGAAAATCTACTCGCGCGACCGCAACCTCTGGCACATTTCGCACGAAGGCGCGGAGATTGAAGACCCGGCCAACGAACCGCTGGACGATTGTCTGGTGATGAGCGTGCCGCCGGAGAAAGCGCCGAACAAGCCGGCGTATGTCGAGATCGATTTCGACAAGGGCACGCCGCGCAGCATCAATGGCAAACGCTACGCACCACACATGCTGATCGAAATGCTCAACACGCTGGGCGGAAAGCACGCGATCGGGCAGACCGTGCTGGTGGAGAATCGTCTGGTCGGCATGAAGTCGCGCGGCGTGTACGAAACACCTGGCGGTACCATCCTTTACGAAGCCCACAAAGCGCTCGAACAGCTTTGCATTGAGCGGGACACCTATCACCACAAGCAGCAGATGGCGCATCGCTACGCCGAGTTGGTATACAACGGTCAATGGTTCCATCCGTTGCGCGAAGCGATGCAGGCGTTTGTCGACGAGGCGAACAAAGTCGTCACCGGCAAGGTCAAAGTGAAGCTCTATAAGGGCCGGGCGCTCGCGGTGTCGGCCACCAGCCCCAAGTCACTGTACGACGCCAAACTCGCCAGCTTTGCCATGGCGGATTACGACGTTACTGCCGCACGCGGGTTCATTGACCTGTTTGGGCTGCCGATGAAAGTGCGGGGGCTAAAGCATAAACCTAAGGTATGATGATGCGTCAAAACGGCGTGCAGGAGTGAATGAACGATGACAACGGCGAACCTGTATAATTCCCGCCCGCAAGTGAGCGGCAATCCCAAACCCGACGCTGCCCCCGAAGCTGCCAAGGAGCAAAGCTTGTCCAAGCAGGTGTGGTTAGATGGTCAGTTGGTTCCCGCCGAGCAGGCGAGCGTGAGCGTGTTCGATCACGGCGTGCTCTACGGCGATGGTGTGTTCGAAGGCATTCGTGTCTACAACCATCGCATCTTCAAACTCACCACGCACCTCAAACGGCTCTACGACTCCGCCAAAGCGATCCGGCTGGTCATCCGGCAGTCGATCGACGATCTGGCCGATGCGACCCGCGCCACCGTCGCCGCAAATGGCATTGAGAATGGTTACATTCGCTTATGCGTCACGCGAGGCGCAGGCACGCTTGGCATCGATCCTTTCCGTTGCCCGGAGTCGACCACGTTTATCATCGCCGACACGATCAAGCTCTACCCGGAAGAGCTGTACCGCAATGGGTTGGACATCATCACCGCGTCGGTTGTTCGTAATCACCCAGCGTCGCTCGACCCGCGGATTAAAAGCCTGAATTACCTGAACAACGTGTTGGCGAAGATCGAAGCCATCGACGCCGGGGTGCTCGAAGCCGTCATGCTCAACACGCATGGCAACGTTGCCGAGTGCACGGGCGACAATATTTTCATCGTGCCAAGCAACGCCCCGCAGGACAATCCGATCCTCGTGTCACCCCCGTTGCACGCCGGGGTGCTCGAAGGCATCACCATGAACACGGTGATCGATCTGGCGAGTGATGCGGGTATCGACGTGCAGCGACGCGACCTGACCAAGTACGATCTTTACACCGCGCGAGAAATGTTCCTCACCGGAACAGCCGCGGAAGTGATTCCCGTGACCAAGGTCGACCAGCGCGTGCTCGGTGACGGTCAACCCGGTCCGGTCACGCGGCGACTGATTGATGCCTTCCACGCGCTGGTGGACAAAAACGCGCCGGAAGATTGAGAGCCGAAGGCGGAAGGGTCGATCTAACTATGCGTTCGGCCACCGATCATCTTGTCTACCTGACCGATGGCATTCCTGGCACGGGCGGTGTTATCAAGGCGCGGCCGGAAGACTTCCTCGTCGAAGAGCAACCGCTCTACGAACCAGAAGGCGAAGGCGAGCACCTCTACCTCTACATCGAAAAAACACAACAAACCACCACCGACGTCGTGCGCCGACTCGCCAAGCTGTTCAGTGTCAACCGCAAGGACATCGGCTACGCCGGCCTGAAAGACAAACATGCGGTCACGCGACAACATTTCAGCATCTACAAACCCGACCGAGGCGATGATGAAAAACTGTTAAGCCGGATCGAGTTCACTAAATTCAAACTGCTGTGGATGTCACGCCATTCGAACAAATTGCGACGCGGACATCATGGCGGTAACCGATTCGTGATCTACATCCGCGATGTCGATCCAACCAAGGTTGTGCAGGGTAAACGCGCCCTCGATATGCTTTGCGAAACCGGCATACCAAACTTTGTCGGCGATCAGCGTTTCGGGTATCGACAGAACAATCACCTACTCGGCAAGTACTTGGTCAAGCGGCAGTGGGACTCTTTTTTGCGGGCGTTTTTGGGTGATCCGCTCGATACTGATCCCGAAGAAAGCCGCCGAGCCCGGCTTGCATTTGAAGAAGGTGACTACGCCACCGCGATCGAACTGTGGCCCAAACAGATGCGCCACGACCGTCGCGTACTCGACGCGCTTCGACAAGGCCGATCCGCCGAGCAGGCTGTACTTGCGCTGGATGACATGCAATTGGAGTTTCTCATCAGCAGTCTGCAAAGCGCCGTTTTCAATGAACTGTTGAACGATCGGATCATGCGCGGCGAACTGGCGACCCTGTTGGAAGGCGACTTGGCGTGGAAGCACGACAGCCGCGCCGTATTCGCGACCGATGAAGCAACCGCACGGTTGGAAAACGCACCGGAGGGCAGAATGGCGTCGCATGAAATCTCACCCAGCGGTCCGATGTGGGGCCCGGAAATGTTGCAGGCCCAAGGTGAACCCGGACGACGCGAACACGCCGCGCTGGAAGACTTCGGGTTGACCGTGGATGACCTGAAAAACAGTCCGTGTGAAGTGTTCGGTCAGCGTCGGCCGATGCGGATCTTCGTGCGCGATCCGGAAATCTCGTCAGGCGTCGACGAGTACGGACCGCACATTCGCCTCGCCTTCGAACTACCGCGCGGCAGCTTTGCCACCATGGTCCTGCGCGAGATCATGAAACCCTGCATCGACGCCACCACACGTGAAGCGCGACGCGACCGCGCGAACAAGCCAGGAGCCTGAATCGTGACCCACGTCAACTTGTTGGTCAGCGTGCGCGATGCGAAGGAAGCAGTTTCGGCATTGCAAGGCGGCGCGGACATCATCGACGCCAAGGAACCAGGCCACGGTACGCTGGGGAAGGTCAACGCGATCGAACTGGCAAGAATAATCAACGCCTTGGGCGCCGACCGTCCCGTCAGTGCTGCGTGTGGCGAGTTGGTTTCAACGCAACAACTTGACGCGATGCCTCACGGCCTCGTCTTTCAAAAGTTTGGACTGGCTGATGCAGATTCGATCGACTGGCAATCACACGCGTTAGCTGTCAAGCGGAACATCATACCGGTCAAACTGGTGATCGTGGCATACGCGGATCACCAGCGCGTCCACGCGCCCGAACCCCGGCAAGTCGTAGATTGGGTTAGTCAACAACCGGGCGTCGGCCTGTTGATCGACACCGCGGTAAAGGACGACAAAAACCTATTTGATTGGCTGGACGAGCACGAACTTACCGAACTGATTGCCGCGGCGCAGCAACGCAACACCACGATCGGTTTGGCAGGCTCGCTTGAGGGGTCGGCGTTTAACCGGGCGGTCCAACTGTGTCCCGACATCGTCGGCGTGCGCGGCGCCGCATGTGAAACCGGTAACCGGAGATCGGTTGTATCAGCAACCCGTGTGCGTCAGCTTGCGCAGATCATTGCCACACACAACGAGCGTCCGGCGACGCAACCGATACATGCCGCAAGTTGACCAAGTCAACCGACGCCACACCGGCGATGGCATCGGGAAACGATTCGTCCACCACGCCGCAGCGCGACGCTTCGCTTGCATCACAATCAACCGGCGGTAATGTTGATTTCAACAAAGTCAAACGCTCGGCACGCAACACGTCCGCGGTCAATGCGGCGATCGAATCGCTGGTGAACACCCATCGCTGTGGGATGTCAACGCCTTGTTTTTCAAGGGAATTCAGCCAGGCGACGGGGTCCAGCACCACGGTGTGTCTCTTCACCCAGATATGCTCAGCCTCATCGAGATCGGCAACGAATCTTGCACTTTCGAGCACGCTTGCGACGATCCGCGCATTGAACTGCATCGCATGCACAGCCAATCTGTGGCCAACGGGTTCGTCAAGGTGAAACCGATGGTCGAAGTCGCGCACTGTGTCGGCCGCACTGCCGCCGCCGACGATCAGTAATGGGCGACCGATCAGCCAAGCGTCGCAAAACTCCGCCCACCGCTGTGGCAGGTCCGGTAGATCGAGCAAACTGCCGCCCAGTTTGATCACATGAATCGGCTGATCAACCATGCCGATGAATCTCCTTGTCCAGTTGAAGCAGCGCGTGCGCACAGGCTGCTTCGCTTGCACGGGGTGAAATCGTGTCAGAAAGCATGACGATCTCAGCCTGCGGATTCAACATGCGCGCCACACGTTGCGCTGCAAACTCACCGCTGCCGCTGATGAAAAATGATTCACAGTCTAGCTTGTATTTATCTGAGCGGTTGAGGTCCACATCACCATGAAATACCTGCCGCGCGGCGCCAACAATCCGTTCACATTGTGCGTCAACGAACAACTCTGCCAGTTCCGTCGCGTCGTACTGGTCATTCATGCCGAGGTCGCTGCCGATCATGCGCAGAATCCGGTTCGCGCACCATTTCGGTGTGCGTGGTCGGCCGTCCGCAGTGTCGGTGTCGTCGGCCGATGTAGGCAACAGTTTGAGCAAGATATACACATCCGACATGAACGCAAACGCCTCCGCCGCGACGCCAAACGTCTTCCTACGCCACGTGATCTGTTGGGCCACCGCAGCGATTGGTGTCCGTTGAACACCGGTGTAAACCAGTTCGCCTGTTGCAAGGCGATCGCGATCGCATCGGCCTGTGAAGATGGGCTGCCCATTCGCCAACCGGACCAGATCGGTTGTGGTCGAGCCGACGTCGATCATGAGGCCGGCTCGATCCGGATAAGCCCGCGCCCAAAACGTCGCCAGCGCATGCCAGTTGGCGGACGCCACCGAAAGCGGATCCTGCAATGCCTTTTCGCAAGGCACAAAACCCATCGCGTCGATTGACCACACTGCGATGTGCCGGCCATCCGCCATAGCTTCAACGCTGCGAATGATGTGTTCCACGCCGTCGTTCCGTGATTCAAAACAATCGCATAACTCGCCGGTGAGTGTCAGCAGAATTCGATCCACCCCGGGTGTGTGGTTGACCAACTCGCGTAGCACAGTGGTCAGTTCATTAGGTTTTTGCCACATCGCAAAAGATTGCGAACGTGCAGTTCCGTCACTGTGGGCTGCTTTGATATTGGCCCCGCCGATGTCGAGCGCGAGCGTGTTCACCTTTCGACCTCCGTGATCGAGCCCCTGGTATCGAACAACAACCGGCGGCTGTGCCAACGTCCCGGCGCCCCGCGGCCAACCATGACCTTGGCCAGATTCACATGGGACACTCTACGCAACGCACAGTACGAAACGGTCAACCGCGGGTTGATCTCGATCACCCAACATTCACCGTTTGGGTCAACCACAAGGTCGACGCCGACAAAGCCGTGAAGGCCCTCGACCGTCTCGATGGCGCGACTCGCCGCGTGTGTCGCCGAACGCCTATCAATCGACCGGCTTGGCATGCAACCGCCCTCGTAGCGAACGGCAGGTAAACCTGTGATGATCTGATCGGCCACAAGCAGTGGGAACGTCTTACGTTTGGTGATCATGAAGGATACGCTCATCGCGTGTCCGGCGATCCACGGTTGAATGACATGCGACTGCGCGCGAACAATCGCTTTTCTCGTGGCGGCATCCAGATTGTTTGTGAAACGAAACGTGCCTTCACAACCGGCTCCGTCGATCGGTTTGACCACGAAATTCGCTTTGTCATCAGACGTTGCGATCAATGCCGAATCGCGGGCGGTGGCGGTATCGAAAACAGTGGTTGCCGGTGTGCGAATGTCGTGTGCTCTCAGATGCTCAAAGGTTTTCAGTTTATTCCCGCAAAGTGCCACCGCGTCGGCCGACGAACCCAATGATCGCACCTGCCAGGCATCCAATCTTCGCGCCCATCGCTCCAGGGCGCCGCCGGTTTCGGGCGCGATGATCAGTGTTGCATTGGCGGACTTTGCCAAGCGTTCAACGGTCGATTCGATGTCATTGCCATCGATGCAGTGAACTTCAGTCCCAGGCAGGGAGAGTTCGACGCGGCGATCCAGTGTGGTCACGACCCGACAACCGATATTAATGAAATCCTGGACCACGGCGCGCAACATTCCCTCGCCCGACCACTTCAGGTCGTCGGGTAAAGGCCATTCGCCCATCCCGCCACCACAGATGTGTTCGTATATCAGAATCCGCATGGGTCAGAGCGTAATGCATTCCGCCAACGGTAGGGCGGTTTCAGCTTGTCGTCGCGCAGGGCGAGGAACAAGGCCGCGCCGGTCAGATCTGCGCTGGTGCCGGGATTCAAATGCGACGCGCGATCACGCAGCCAGCAATCGAATTCCTCCAGCGCAGCGTCGCGATTATCGTGGGTCTCCCACCGAGCTAAAGTCACCTGCGCCCGCTCGGCTGCCTGCGATGCAACCGTCACACCATGCTTGCGGGCGATGTGCGAATCACCTTCCGCGACGCACGCCAGGTAGAAACCAAGTCG
>JANQKH010000244.1 GCA_028281215.1 Phycisphaeraceae bacterium
CAGCGTCAACCCGAACGCTTTGAGCCGACTGCCCAGTTCGTTCAACGCTTTGGCTTGGATGCGCAGTTGGTCGTCCGACTTGTTTTCATCGCCGCCCCACCGAATCGGCACGGGGTTGGTCACCACGATGGACGTGCCGAACAACACGCTGGCGCGCTTGGCGACGGCAACGATTTGATCGATGCTTTTGCTCACACGTGATGCGTCATGCAGCGTGCTGTTGACGTAATATGATCGCAACTCCAGTTTCGTGCGATCAAGGTGAGGTTTGAGCGTTTCAAGAGACTTGGTCGTGTCGGCAATCGGCTCAAAACCGTGCACGCCGGTTGAGGCAATCTCGTCCATCGACTGTTTCATGTCTTTGTGAAAGTCGCGGCCGTCCCGGCGGAAGAACGTGAACCACGGATACACGTTCGTCGCCACATGCAGCGATTTCGACGCTGCCCCTACCGCCACGGTATCCCGTGCCACCCACGGAAACGACCCCATCGTCGCACCGATCGCGCTCATCTGTTTCATGAATCGCCGACGTGATTGGCGGTCACTGGTCATGGTCACTCCCTTCGCCGAAGCACATGAACCGTACCGACATCATAGCCGACCGGTTCGTTTGAATTTAAGATGCCGAAGCGAACGGCCGGAGTGCGGTCCTTCGGCTACTCGCCTGCAACCCTGCCGCACGAATACGTGCAAACGACCAGCGTCGACCACCAATACGAGAAACGCACCATACCCCAGCAACTGCCTGCCAACTCGCGCATTATGGAAGGCGTGATGACCACCGTCGCCGATGTCGATCGCTTCGCTGACGATCCAGCGCTGATCAACATCGCGCCAATGGGGCCAATTGTCGATGCGACTTTTTCCCGGCTGATCCTCCGTCCATTCAAAACGTCCACGACGTATCGGAACCTCAAGGCCACGGGTCAAGGCGTGTTCCACATCACCGACGACGCCCTGCTCATTGCCCGCGGGGCGATCGGAAAACTCAACGCTGACCACCAAAACCCCAGTCCCCCAGCGGGGCAGACTCAGTCACCCTTCGAAGCACCCTCCCAAAGTATCCCTGTTTACCCCGCGCAAAAAATCAAAGGCGTCATCCTCGCTGACGCCTGCCGCATCTTCGAGTTTCAAGTCACCACACTTGACGACGCCCACGACCGCACGCATATCGAAGCGACAGTGGTGCATCGTGAAGAACGTCGCCCGTTCATCGGCTTCAACCGCGCTAAACACGCCGTGCTCGAAGCGGCGATTCTGGCCACGCGGATTCACCTGACCGGCGTCGAACCCGTGCTCGACGACTACGAAAAACTCCAGGTCATTGTCGACAAAACCGGCGACGCCGACGAACACACCGCCATGCACGAACTTCGAACATATGTCGAATCGAAGTTATGATGCGCATCCATGCTCCAACAAACACTCCAATGATTCACGTTCAAACACCCTGCCGACTTCACTTTGGGCTGTTCGCATACAGCCGGGACGACGCGCGCCAGTTCGGCGGTGTGGGGTTAATGGTCCGCCAACCGCACATCGCCCTACACATCAGGCATGGCGAAGGCTTCACCGCAGCCGGCCCCGCATCGGATCGCGCCGCAGCGTTTGCCCAGACATTCGTCGGCCGCGCGATCGAAGCGGGCCTGATCGACAAGCCCGGCGATCTGCCCGGCATTCACATCGACGTGCAAGACATGCCCCGGTCACACACCGGGCTCGGCACCGGTACGCAACTGGGCATGGCCGTCTCGCGCGGCATCGGTGAACTGCTCGGCCTGCAACACCTCGGCGTCGCAGATCTCGCCCGGCTGGTCGGGCGCGGGCAGCGGTCCGCCATCGGCGCGCACGGTTTTTTTCATGGCGGTTTGATCGTTGAAGGCGGCAAGTTTGAGCCGCAAAACCTTTCGCCCATGCTGGTGCAGCAGTCGTTCCCATCGAAATGGCGGATCGTGTTGATCACGCCGGAGAAACTGGTCGGGATCAACGGTGAGCGTGAAGTGCAGGCGTTTGCGAAGATGCCGCCGATTCCACGGGACGTGACCGCGGAGATGTGCCGCCTCGTGCTGCTTGGCATGCTGCCCGCCGCGATGGAGCGCGACTTCGAAGTGTTCAGCCGGTCGCTGTTCACGCTGCAACAACGCGTCGGTGAATGCTTCGCGCAAGCGCAAGGCGGCGTGTACGCCGACCCGATACTCGCCGACATCGTGCGCTTCGTGCGCGAGCAAGGCCTTGAAGGTGTCGGTCAAAGTTCATGGGGGCCGACGATGTATGCCGTGACCAGAAACGATGACGACGCCCGGCGGTTGCGCATGGATGTGCAGGCGGCGTTCGGTCTATCCAACGAGGAAGTGATGATCACACAGGCAGACAACAAAGGCAGCGTCGTCGAGGCAAGTGATTCGCGCCGATCCGCGAAGTAGAACGATTCACCTTTTTCGACACCCGTTTAGCGGGCGATCGCAGATCGCCGAGTTGTTCAGCGATGTCGCTCAAAACACCGGCGATCTGCGATCGCCCACAGAACTTATTCTCCTTTCTCCATTGCCTTTTTCACTGTCACGCCCAACCCTTGCAAGGTCAGGTCCGGCACGATACGTTCGATCAGTTCGTCGTCTTTGAACAACAACTCGGCGTCGCCGCCAGTGGCGATCACCGCCGGATAGGCGCCGAGGATGACGGCGTACTGTTCGACTAACTCGCGCACCATGCCGCGGATGCCGTAGTAGACGCCGCAGCGGATCGCTTCGACGGTGTTGTGACCGATCGGTTCCTCCGGTTGCGCCATCGCAGTTTCGGGCAGTTGGTCGGTGTGCGCTTGCAACGCGTTGAGTTGCATCGCCACACCCGGCGCGATCGCGCCACCGTGAAACGTGCCCGCGCCGTCGACCAGATCAATAGTGATGGCCGTGCCCGCGTCAATGACCGCGACGGCCTGGCTCATTGAATCAAACGCAGCGGCCGCGTTGAGCAACCGGTCCTCCCCGACGATCGCCTCGCGATCGAGCTGTCGGCCGATGGGAATGTTCACATCGCGCTCGACACGCAATGGGTTCGCTTGCAGGTCGGTACGAACGATGGACTCGATCGTGTCGCAGACCTTAGCCTGCACCGAACCAATCAAAACTACGGCGTTTTCATCTTCAATGACCGGTTCGTACGCATCGATCAACGCGGTGCGTAATGCTTTCTCATCCCCGTTGGCCACGACGACCGGTTGGTTGAGATTGCCGGCCACAAACGTACCGATCTGTGTACGCGTGTTGCCGATGGAAATACCGAGCAGGGAAAAAGTCATGCCCGGATCGTAGCAGGGAAAGTGGCGGGAGTCAGGGTAGATCGCCCAAAGTCCGGAGGCCGGAGTCCAGAGTCAATCACGGGACTGACTTCACATGAAGTTCCGCAACTTGTCGCACACAGGTCTGATCGCGCCGCCAACCCTGCCGGTATACTGCTGCGATCATACTAAATCAATAGAAGGAACGACCATGATGATCTTTCGCCTGTTGTCCGCTCTGACGCTCGTGCTGACGATATGGATTGTCGCGCCGGCATCACAAGTTGAAGCCGCGAACAAGCCCAACATTCTGTTCATCTTCGCTGACGATCAGTGCTACGAAACCGTCGGCCGTTATGGCATGACCGACATCAAGACACCGGCGCTCGATCGGCTTTGCGATGAAGGCACGACATTCACCCGCGCGTACAACATGGGCAGTTGGTCCGGTGCGGTTTGTGTCGCCAGTCGCACGATGCTGAACACCGGCCGATTTATTTGGCGCGCCAATGCGGTCTACCGCGACACGGAGAAGGAGCGCGTCGCCGGTCGATTCTGGTCTGAATACATGAAGCAAGCCGGTTACGAAACTTACATGACCGGCAAATGGCACGTCCGCGCCAAAGCCGAGCTTGCCTTCGATCACGCCAAGGACGTGCGCGGCGGCATGCCGCGTGATACGCGTGAAGGCTACAACCGGCCCAAAGCCGACGGCAGTGATCCCTGGTCGCCTTACGACCCGAAGTTCGGCGGGTTCTGGGCGGGTGGCAAACACTGGTCCGAAGTGGTCGGGGACAACGCCGTCGAGTTCCTCAATCACTCGAAGCAAAACGACAAGCCGTTCTTCATGTACATCGCCTTCAATGCACCACATGATCCCAGGCAGGCGCCCAAGTCCTACGTCGACATGTACCCGCTCGACAAAGTCAAAGTGCCGGTGAACTACCTCGACGTGTACCCATATCACAAACAGATCGGTTGCGGCCCGAACCTGCGCGACGAAAAGCTCGGTCCATTCCCGCGCACGCATCATGCCGTCAAGGTCCACCGCCAGGAGTATTACGCGATCATCACGCACATGGACGCGCAGATCGCCCGCGTGATTGATCACCTCAAGAAAACCGGACAGGACAAGAACACTTACATCTTCTTCTCGGCCGACCACGGACTCGGCGTCGGCCATCACGGTTTGTTCGGCAAGCAAAACCTCTACGACCACAGCACACGCGTGCCGTTCATGGTCGTCGGTCCCGACGTACCCAAAGGCAAGAAGACCGACGAACCTGTCTATTTGCAGGACATCATGGCGACGTCACTCGATCTCGCCGGCGTGAAGAAGCCGAAACACGTTGAGTTCCACAACATCCTGCCTTTGGCCAAGGGTGAGAAGAAGTCGCCTTACCCGTCCATTTACGGCGCGTACCTTGGCTTCCAGCGCAGCGTGATTCTCGACGACTACAAGCTGATCCTCTATCCGCAGGTGCCGATCGCTCGCCTCTACAACCTCAAAGACGATCCCAACGAAATGAAAGACTTGGCCAAGTCCGCCAAACATCAGGGCACGATGAAACGGCTGTTCAAAGAGTTGCTGAGCTTGCAGAAACAGATGGATGACAAGCTGGACCTGAAAGCGAAGTTTCCGCAGTTGCAGTAGGACAGACATTCTTGTCTGTCTGAAGTAAGTGGCGGGTACTGTTCGCCCTACTTCGCTAATCCGCGTCTTTGTTCCGCAGATAAAGTTCCTTGAGTTTGCCTTTTTTTTGCTGTTTCTTTTTCAGCGCCGACAGCGCCTTGTCGGACACGTATTCGTAATGCTTCGGCTCCTCCCAGTTCCAGTTCTTGCCGAGGATGAACGTGCGAACTTTGCCGTCAGGAGCCGGAACGGTCACGCTGTCGGTAAGTGTGGTGATGGCGCCCCCGCCGGCGTCGCCCACCATTTTGACACGCGCAACGACCCAGATTTCATTACCCGCCAAGTAAATCTGATGGATGTTCATGCGGTAATTCGTGGCCGGCACGTCTAACTTGACTCGAAGCGTGCGCTTCTTGTCGGCAAAGGTTTGGCCAACCACCAGACCACAACATCCCAGCACCATCGCAACGATGAGAATTCGGCTTGAAAGCATGCTTGAACTCCTTTGTTGGATCAGACGCGTGGAGCCGACGACTGTTCCACACGTAGGATATTATTCACCTTGTTCACCAAGGCATCGCGCCCCTCAACGTGGCGCCGGCGAGGGCAAGCCTTCCGTCTTCCAGTTCGGGTTTTTGAACATGCGCTGGTCGGTGAACGGATAGGTGTCCCAAGGGTGCTCGGTGACGGAACGGATCTCGCGCGGGTCTTTCATCTCGCGCAACCGCAGTTTCATGCGCTGGTCCAAAGCACGCCTTGTACGCATGGTCTCCGCCCATGCGGTTACCGCGAGATTGTTCAATTGATGCGGGTCGTTTTCCATGTCGTACAACTCTTCGATCGACCGCCGCCCAAAGCAAAGCCGGTAATACCCGCGGTACTTCGGATCGTTCACCGCGGCCATCAGAAAGTGCTTTGATTCGCCCCGATCACAATCGCCGAGAAAGCCCTGGTGCGAGGAATTGAAATCCGGATCGCCGGCCGGCCAGCGGTCGGGTTCGTAGTTGCGGATGTACGCCCACTTGTGCGTCCGGATCATGCGCATCGGATAGCCGACACCATCGCGCCGGCAGATGATGTGACGCTCGAACGCCGTGATGATATGGTCACGCTCATTGACGATGCGGCCGGACTTTTTCGAGGTGAGAATCGGCATCAGGCTTTTGCCTTCCATATCGTCCGGCACTTTGATCTTGGCGAATTCCAGAATCGTCGGCGCCAGTTCCCACAGCCCGACGAAGTCATCCGTCTCTCGGTTGCCGCGAATGGTGAACGGCAATCGCATCGCCAACGGCACGCGCGAGCCGCTGTCATACAGGTTGCACTTCGAGCGCGGCATCGGGTTGCCGTGATCGCTGGTCACGATGATGAGCGTGTTGTCAAGTTCGCCGGCGTCTTCGAGTGTTTTGATGATGCGAGCCAGATGTTGATCGAAGTGTTCGATCTCCAGGCTGTAGTCGAGAAACTCACCCTGCACGGTGGGATGGGCGGGCAAGCACTTGGGCACCAGCGCGTCTTCAAGTTTTTTGCCTGCTTCCTTCCATGCGCCAACCTGGTAGCCCTGATGCGGTTCGCTTGAGCCGTACCAAAAGAAGAAGGGCTTGTCCTTGTCGCGCTGTTTGAAGAACTGATCAAAGTTGGCGGCGTAATCGGTTGCGCTCATGCCGGGTTTGCGTGGATTGAGTTTGATGCCGTTGAATGTCTTTTGAAACATCGGTCGGCCGAAGCCTTTGTCGTAGCGACCGGGCCCCCAGGTTTTGCCCGTCGAGGCTGTTTGGTAGCCCGCATCTTCCAGCAGGTGGGTGAAGAGTTTGAACTTCGGTTTGAGAATGCCGAAGAGCACGCCACC